>NZ_JBSFTC010000002.1:0-173936 GCF_053590415.1 Nonomuraea sp. NPDC003201 | reverse complement strand
GCCGGCGCCCCAGGCGGGCTCCGGCCGCGCGGGCAGGTCCGCGACCATGGGCAGGCTCGCGCCCGGCGTCAGCCGCCTGCGCACGGTACGGGCCATCACCCGGCCGCCCACGCTCCTGACCAGGCGCGATTTCTGGAGGTTCGCGGGCAGGAGGTTCTCGGTGAGCAGGGCCGAGGCCATGCGGTTGATGAAGTGGAAGGCCAGGGCCGTGCCGACGTGCTCAGGCCCGAGCCCAGCCGCATCGCGCCGCGACGTGGCCCAGGCCAGCAGCGCGGCGTGCTCGGGGTCGTCGGGCGTGCCGCCGGCGGCGATGGTCTCCGCCAGCCGGTGGTCGCCGGTCGCGTGCAGCAGTGTCGTGTGCGCGGCCACGCAGAACGGGCACCGGTTCGCCATCGACACGCCCAGCGCCACGACCTCCTTCCCGGTCCTGGACGCGGTCCCGGCCAGCAGCGACTCGCGCAGCGCGGCCCAGGTCGCGGCGAGCACGTCCGGCGCGGGCGACAGCGTCAGGAAGACCGCCATGCGCGCCATGCCGAAGTCGTCCGCGAGTTGCGCGTAGACCTGGGCCACCCGGCCGGTCGCCGCCTGGGGCTGCACCGGCGTGACATAACGGAACCGTGTCTCCATAGCCGGACATCGTGGTACTTCTCATGCCTCGGGGGCGTCGTGCCGTGGTTGACTCATGCACCTACCGCCCAGGAAGCACCTTCGTGCGGAGTACTGCGCCGGGAGTAGTCCGGAATTACATCCAGGCGGCGAGGATTGTGCCCTGGTCAACGCTCTAATGTGCAGAGATGACCTTTCTGCGCGGATGGCACCCGCTCGCCGTGGACAGCGCGCTCGCCGCCGTCGTGGCCGTCATGCTGGCCGCCACCGTGCTGGTCACGCCGCAGGCGGGCGCCCTGGACCTGGCCGCCGTCCTGGTCGGCTCGCTCTCCCTCGTCGCGTGGCGCCGCGCGCCCCTGGTGCCGCTGGTCGTCGGCACGGTCAGCATGCTCGTCTTCTCCGTGCACGTCCAGCCGGGCCCGCCCGCCGCCTTCCCCGTGCTGATGGCGGTCTTCGCCGCGGTATGGGCCGGACACCGACTGCTGCCCGCGCTGGCGAGCGTGGTGTTCCTGGGCGTCAGCCTGGCGACCAACCTGGCCACCGCGACCGGGCAGAGCCCCAAGGACATCGTCCAGGGAACGACGTTGCTGCTCGGCTGGTTCCTGGCGTCGGGGGTGACGGCGACGGTCATCCGGCACCGGCAGGCGTACCTGGAGCAGGTCGAGCAGCGGGCCGCTGAGGCCGAGCGCACCCGCGAGGAGGTCGCGCGCCGGCGCGCGGGCGAGGAGCGGCTCAGGATCGCCAGGGAGCTGCACGACTCGCTCACGCACAGCATCTCGGTCATCAAGGTGCAGGCGGGCGTGGCCGTGCACCTGGCCCGCAAGCGCGGCGAGGACGTGCCAGGGGCGCTGCTGGCCATCCAGGAGGCCAGCGGGGACGCCATGCGCGAGCTGCGCGCCACGCTGGAGGTGCTGCGCGACACCGACGCCCCGGACGGCTCCGGCGGCTCCGGCGCGCAGGACAGCCGGCTCGACCGGCTCGACGACCTGGTGGAGCGGGCCCGCTCGACCGGGCTGGCCGCCACGGTGACGATCTCGGGGGTACGGCACGAGCTGCCGCCCGAGGTCGACCGGGCCGCGTACCGGATCGTCCAGGAGGCGCTCACCAACGTCTCCAGGCACGCGGGCGGGGCGGCGGCGTCCGTACGCGTCGACTTCGGCGGCGACGAGCTGGTCGTGCAGGTGGACGACGACGGCCTGGCGAGCAGGGACGCGCCGCCCGTGCCCGGCGTGGGCCTGCTCGGCATGCGCGAGCGGGTCACGGCGCTCGGCGGCCGGCTGCGGGCCGAGCCCCGCCCGGAGGGCGGCTTCACCGTACGCGCAGAGCTTCCACTGGGGGAACCGACGTGATCCGCGTACTGCTCGTGGACGACCAGGCACTCATCCGCGGCGGCTTCCGCGCCCTGCTGGAGGCCGAGGACGACCTCGAGGTCGTGGCCGAGGCCGCCAACGGCGAGCAGGCCCTCGCCCTCGCCCTCGAACACCTGCCCGACGTGGCGCTCGTCGACGTCCAGATGCCGGTGATGGACGGCATCGAGGCGACCCGGCGCATCGCGGCCGACGAGCGGCTGAGCGAGGTCCACGTCGTGATCCTCACCAACTACGGCCTCGACGAGTACGTCTTCAACGCGCTCAGAGCGGGCGCGAGCGGGTTCCTGGTCAAGGACACCGAGCCCGCCGACCTGCTGCAGGGCGTCAGGGTCGCGGCCCGCGGCGACGCGCTGCTGTCCCCCGCCATCACCCGCCGCCTCATCGGCGAGTACGTGGCCCGCCGCCCCGAGCCGGACCCGCAGGGCCTGGAGGTGCTCACCAACCGCGAGCGCGAGGTGACCGCGCTGGTCGCCCGCGGCATGTCCAACGACGAGATCGCCGCGCACATGGTGATCAGCCCGACCACCGCGAAGACGCACGTCAGCAGGGCCATGACCAAGCTGCGGGCACGCGATCGGGCACAGCTCGTGGTCTTCGCGTACGAGTCGGGCCTGGTGACACCGCGTCAGAGCTGATCGCGTGATGAAATGAGGCGTGAACATCATTTCGCGCGGTTTCCGCGGACGGCACCGGCCGGACGGCGACCGGGTGCCGCCGGGGCAGTACCTCGTCGACGACTTCCCCGTGCTGTCGGCCGGGCCGACGCCGCGGGTGCCGCTGGAGCGGTGGGAGTTCGCCATCGACACCGAGGCGGAGCAGACCCACCGCTGGTCGTGGCAGGAGTTCATGGCACTGCCCAGTGAGACTCCCACGGCCGACATCCACTGCGTGACCAAGTGGACCAAGCTGGACACCACCTGGGAGGGCGTCTCGCTCGACGTGCTCTTCGAGGACGTCGAGACCGCCGCCGAATACGCGCTCATCTACTCGTACGGCGGCTACACCACGAACCTCCCGCTCGAGGACCTCCTCGACGGCAAGGCGTGGATCGTGCACCGCTTCGACGGCGAGGAGCTGGAGCCGCGGCACGGCGGCCCGGCCCGGCTGATCGTGCCGCACCTGTACTTCTGGAAGTCGGCCAAGTGGGTACGCGGCATCCGGCTGCTGAACGAGGACTGGCCCGGCTTCTGGGAGACCGCCGGCTACCACAACTACGGCGACCCGTGGCGCGAGCAGCGCTACGAGGGCGACTGAGGTGCGCCGCCTGGTCTGGCGGGCGGCCGAGCTCGCCGAGATCGTCACCGAGACCGCGACCGCGCGCACGCTGCGGTTCCGGGTGCCCGAATGGCCGGGGCACCTGGCGGGGCAGCACGTGGACGTGCGGCTGACGGCCGAGGACGGCTACACCGCGCAGCGCAGCTACTCGCTGGCCGGCCCCGCCGACGGCGACCTCGTCGATCTGACCGTGGAGACCGCGCCGGACGGCGAGGTGTCGCCGTACCTGACCGAGGTCATCGAGGTCGGCGACCAGGTCGAGCTGCGCGGCCCGGTGGGCGGCTGGTTCGTCTGGCGGCCGGAGAGCAAGGCGCCGGTCGTGCTGGTGGCCGGCGGGTCGGGGATCGTGCCGCTGATGGCGATGATCCGGGCGCGCAGGCAGGCGGGCAGCCGGGTGCCGTTCCGCCTGCTCTACTCGCTGCGCGACCCGGACCGCCGCTACTACGCCGAGGAGCTGCGCCGCCCCGACCCGGGGCTCGACATCTCCTACCTCTACACCAGGTCCGCGCCGTCCGGCGTGTCCCGCCCGGCGGGGCGGATCATGCTGGACGACCTGGCCGAGGGCGGCTGGCCCGCGACCTTCGAGCCCGACTGCTACGTGTGCGGGCCGACGGGCTTCGTGGAGGCGGCGGCCGACCTGCTGCTCGCGCTGGGGCACGCGCCCGAGCGCATCCGTACCGAACGTTTCGGATAGGGGGAACTGACATGACCGCAGAACACCTCGACGGCAACGCGCTGGCGGGCCCGCTCGGAGAGATCTTCGCCGTGGACGTCACCGCCGCCACCGGCCGCTGCGCGAGCTGCGGCCTCGCGGGCCCGGTCGCCTCGCTCCGCGTGTACGGCCCCGACCCCGGGCTGGTGGCCCGGTGTCCCGGCTGCGAGGAGGTGATCCTCCGGCTGGTACGCGGCCCGGGCACGGCCTGGCTCGACCTGCGCGGCACGGTTTCACTGCGCGTTAACCTGCCCGACTGACGACGTTGGGGACAGATCGTTCCTCATGAAGGTGCCCGACTGAGTACACTCGGGCAGGTTCAACCGGCCGAGATCTGTACGGCGAGGCTCTTGGCCATGGGCGGCGGCCCGCGGCCCCGTCCCTCTGGAGTCACGTGAGCAGCGGGCTAGTCGACGCGCCCCCGTCCGAACCGAGCGCGCCACCCCGGCGGCGCCGCCGCTGGCTGCGCTGGACGATCGCGGTCACCGTGACCGTGGTCCTCCTGGTCGCGGGCGTGGCCGTCGGCGTCTACGCGAAGCTGACCGGCAACGTCAAGCACATCGACGTCACCGCCGACGACCTCGGCGCCACCCGGCCGCCCAAGGTCGCGGGCACCGCCATGAACGTCCTGGTCGTCGGATCGGACCAGCGCGACGGCAAGAACGCCAAGTACGGGCACCACATCGCGGGCGAGCGCACCGACACGATCATGCTCGTGCACGTGTCGTCCAAGCGCGACAACGCGATGGTCGTCAGCTTCCCGCGCGACTCGCTCGTCCAGCTCCCCGCCTGCCGCGCCACCGGGGCCCTGCCCGGCCAGCGGCCGCACCTGGGCATGATCAACGAGTCGTTCAACTCCGGGGGCATCGCCTGCACCTGGAAGACGATCGAGACGCTCACCCACATCCGCATCGACCACTTCGTGAAGGTCGACTTCACCGGCTTCAAGAGCATGGTCAACGCCATCGGCGGCGTCGAGATCTGCCTTCCAGAGCCGGTGAACGACAAGAAGGCCCTGCTCCACCTGCCCGCCGGGCGGCAGACGCTCACCGGCGAGCAGGCGCTCGGCTACGTCCGCGCCCGCTACAGCATGGGCGACGGCTCGGACATCGGGCGCATCCAGCGGCAGCAGATGTTCATCGCGTCGATGGTCAAGAAGGTCATGAGCGGCGAGACGCTCACCGACCCCGCCAAACTGCTGGGCATCCTCGACGCCGGCACCAAGGCGGTGACCACCGACCGCGGCCTGAACTTCGGCGTCATGAAGGACCTCGCGACCAGCCTCCAGGGCCTGAACGCCGGCCAGATCCGCTTCATCACCACCCCCTGGCACTACTCCCTCACCCAGCCCGGCCGGGTCGAGTGGGTGCAGCCGCAGGCCGGCCACCTGTTCCAGATCGTGGCCAAGGACCAGAGCGTCCAGGGCGTCAAGGGCGGCCAGGCCAAGGTGGGCCGTACCAAGATCCAGATCGAGCTCCGCAACGGCACCTGGCGCAGCGGCCTCGGCACCCAGGTGGCCGCCGCCCTGGAGCAGCGCGGCTACCACATCACCAAGATCGGCGACTCGGCCCGCAAGCCGCAGGCCAAGACCACCCTCCTGTACGGGCCCAACGGCGAGACCCGCGTCCCCACCCTCACCAACGACCTCCAGAACTCCACGCTGCGGAAGGTGGCGGGGGCTCAGACGAACCGGCTGGTGCTGGTGATCGGCTCGGACTGGACGGGGCTGAAGCCGTTGCGCGCGGACGACACGGAGGCCATCAAGGGCTTCGACGCCACCCACGACACCTGCGCCACCTGACCCCCGGCACACCGCCGCACGAGAGCGCCGAACCCCATCGCACGGCGACGCCAGCGGCGCATCCTCGGCGCGCCACCGCACGAGAGCGCCGGGCCCCGCCGCACCCCACCCCGCCGACGCGGCGCGCCATGGACCAGCAGCGCGATACGCCACCCGATGGCGGCAGTGCGAGTGCGGTGATCGGCGCGGCGGGAACGATGCGCGGTGGGGGGCGGGTGCGCGGTGTGGTTGGCCGGGAGCGGGGGTTCGGCGGCCGGGTGTGGTGGGGGTCAGAGGGCTTCGGAGAGGCCGCCGCCGTCGATGGCGGTGAAGCCGGCGTCCTCGATCAGCGGCACCACCGCCTTCTTGGCCGCCTCGTCGTCCCCCCAGTAAGGCATGTCGGCCCGCGGCCCGCCCCGCTGCCCCGCCGTCCCCAGCGTCAGCAGTTCCTTCGAGTACTTCGTGTTGAACGTCCGCACCAGCCGGACCTCCGCCCCGAGCACGTGCTGCTGGTACTGCGGGCTGGTGAGCCCGCCGGGGACGGCGACCACCACGGACAGGCCGTCCCGTTCGGCGATCGGGTTGCTGGGGTCGACGACGATCTTGCCGGCGAGCGCGCCGTCGAGCTCCGCCGACACGGCGCGGAACGCCTCCCACCCCACCGTCAGCACGATGACCTCGCCGAACCGGGCGGCCTCGCTCGGAGTGCCGCCCTCGGCCTGCCCGCCGGTCGCCGCCGTTGCCGCCTCCACGCGGCCGGGATCGGCGTCGCTGAAGAACACCTCGTGTCCGCCCGTCGAGAGCAGGCGGCCAAGAGGCACGCCGAGTCTTCCAGAACCCACGATTGCCACACGCATGTCTTGATCACCTCGTCACCGAAAGGAACCCACCAGACCCCGCCGGTGACATTCCTCCCCAGGTCAGAGGCTTGCTACGCGATGAGCGACGAGAGAGCGGCGAGGGAGTCGACGACCTGCCGGGCATTGGGCGTGGCGGCCGGGTCGAGCAGCCACTGCAGCAGCAGCCCGTCGGTGATGGCGACCAGCACCGACACGAGCACCTCGGGCGCCACCGGCAGCTCGATGTCGAACTGGGCGACGGCCCGGCGCACCATGTCGGCGCCAGCACGGCGGCAGCGGGCGTACGACTCGGCCAGCCGTTCCCGCAGCACGCTCTCGCGCAGCGCCGCCGGGTAGCCCTCGACGAAGACCACGAGCTGCGGCCGCAGCTCCTCGAACCTGTCGACCAGCTCCGTCATGGCGCGCTCCAGCATCTCCCGCGCGCTGCCCGGCTCCGAGCTGAACATCGCCCGCTCGACCTGGGCGATCCACTGGTCGAAGAACTCGGCGAGGGCCTCGTTCAGCAGCGCGTCCTTGCCGCCGAAGTGGTAGCCGATGGAGGCCAGGTTGGTGCCTGAGGCGGCTACCAGGTCCCGGGCCGTCGTACGGGCATAGCCCTTCTCCTGCAGGCAGCTCACCGCTCCCGCCAGCAGTCTCTCCCGGTATCCACCGGCCTCTGTTCGTGCCACGTGATCCATGCTACAGATATATACAAGCGTCTATGACGGACGTACGTATACAAGGAAAGGTCGGAAATGCTTCCTCCAGGGCCGAGACTTCCCTCGGCGGTGCAGACGGCGTGGTTCATCCGGGACGCGCCCGGCATGCTCACCAGGCTTCATCGCAGGTACGGGCCGATCTTCACGGTCCGCTTCACCGGCATCCCGCCGGAGGTCTACGTGACCACCGGAGAGCTGGCCGAGCAGGTCTTCCGGACCGACCACGGCGGCGGGCGCGCGGGCGAGGCGCGGCGGGAGTTCCTCGCGCACATGGTGGGCGAGCACTCCGTCCTCACGCTCGACGGCGACCCGTGGTGGCGGCACCGCAAGCTGCTCAACCCGCCGCTGCGCGCCAAGCAGGTCGCCGGCTACCGCGACGACATCGCGGCCATAGCGGCGGAGCGGATCGCGACCTGGCCGCTGGGCAGGCCGTTCGCGCTGCGCGACCGCATGCAGGACATCACGCTGGAGATCATCATCCGGTTGATCTTCGGCATCCGGGACGCCGGGCGCGTCAGCCGGCTCCGCGCGCTGCTGCCCCACCTGATCGAGACCGGCGGGTCCCCGCTGATCCCCCTGCTCCCGGAGAAGTTCCGCAGGATCCCGTTCGGGCCCTACCCCCGGTTCGTACGGGTGAGCGCCGAGGTGGACGCGATCCTGTTCGACGAGATCCGCCGCCGCCGGGCCACGCCAGGAGGCACCGACGTGCTCGGCCGCCTGCTGGACACCGAGCTGGGCGACCATGAGATCCGCGACGAACTGATCACCATGCTCCTCGCCGGGCACGAGACCACCGCCACCGGCCTCGCCTGGGCCTTCGAACGGCTCCTGCGCATGCCCGAGATCCTCGACCGGCTCCCCGACGACGAGACCTACCTCGACGCGGTGGTCAAGGAGGTGCTGCGGGTCAGGCCGGTCGTCTACGAGGCGCCGAGAATGCTCGACGCCCCGCTACGGCTCGGCGCGTACGAGATCCCCGCCGGATGGTACGCCGGACCGTTCATCCCGCTCGTGCACCACGACCCCGCCGCCTTCCCCGAACCCGACGAGTTCCGCCCGGAGCGCTTCCTCGACGGGCCCCAGAGCAGGGCCTGGATGCCGTTCGGCGGCGGGCGGCGATTCTGCGTCGGCGCGCAGCTGGCGCTGCTGGAGATGCGCGTCATCATCCGCGAGGTACTGCACCGCCTGGAGCTCACGGCGCCCGATCAGGCACCGGAGGCCAGGCGGCTGAAGAACGTCACGCTCGCACCCGCGAACCTGACCCGCGTCACTGCGCGCGCTCGGACTCCTGCTCGGACGCCGTAGGCGGGTAGATCTCCTCGCTACGCGCATCGGCTCCCAACTCCTCGCGAAGCCGGTCATAGTCGATGTTGTGGTTGGTGTACTTCAGCTGGCGAGCGACCTTCGTCTGCTTCGCCTTGGCTCTTCCTCGGCCCATGGCTACTCCCTAGTCCCCGCTGTCATGCTATCCAACAACGTTACGACTTGAAGAATTATGCAACTGCGCTGGATTAGTCTGGGCTATATGCACGTGGAGGTCCACCAGGCCAAGGCCGACTTCTTCAGAACGCTCGGCCACCCCGCTCGCATCCGAGTGTTGGAGCTACTCCAGGAAGGGCCGCTTCCCGTCCGGGATCTGCTGGCCCAGATCGACATCGAGGCCTCGAGCCTCTCCCAGCAGCTCGCCGTCCTGCGCAGAGCAGGGATCGTGAGCGCGATTCGCGAGGGCAGCACCGTCGTCTACACGCTGGCCACACCCGAGCTGGCCGACCTGCTCGGGGCTGCCCGCAGGATTCTCACCGACATGCTCGCCGACCAGGGTGAGCTGCTCGCGGAGCTGCGAGCGGAGGTCACTTAGCCGGCGCCTGCCGCACGCGCTTGGGGTACCAGGCCGTGAAGACGGCGGGCAGAACGAATGTGAGCACCTTGATGGCGATGACCAGCGTCGTCGCGTGAGGTGAGACGGAAAGCACGAGCGTCAGGGAGGCCGCGGCGACGGTGAAGGCCACCGCCCAGACCGTGGTGATCAACGCGTTGACGCGGTAGAACCGCGGGGTCTCCCAGACCTCCTTCGGCGCCATCGTGCGCGCGATGCCGAGCGTGAAGGGCCTGCGGATGGCCAGCGAGCCCCAGGCGGTGCCCGCCAGCCAGACGTTGACCAGCGCGGGGCCGTACGGAGTGAGCGGCGAGTGCGGGGCCACCAGCGACAGCGCCGTGAGGCAGGCGAAGAACAGCGCCGCGCTGCTCTCGATCACCATCTCGTCCCAGGCCTTGCCCGCCCTGCGGTCGATGACGACGAGGCCGAGGGCGATGACGAGCCCGGTGATGGCGCCCCAGCGCCACTCGTCGCTGGTTGCGATGACCGCGTAGACGATCCAGGGCAGGAAGCCGAGCAGGCCGCGCATGGTGGGGTGTCCTTTCACATTCCTAAAGTGACATGTCGAAGCTAGAACCTCCTGCGCTGATATGTCAACATAGGAATATGAGCCTTCGACACGCCGTGCTGGGACTGCTCTCCGAGGGACCCGCGAGCGGATACGACCTGATGAAGATGTTCGACATCTCGCTGTCGAACGTGTGGCCCGCCACACAGAGCCAGCTCTACGCGGAACTGGGCAAACTGGCCGACGCGGGTCTCGTGGACGTGTCGGCCGAGGGCCCGCGCGGCCGCAAGGAGTACGCGGTCACCGAGGCGGGCCTGGCCGAGCTGCGCCACTGGATCACCAAGGTCGAGCCGACCAGGGTCCTGCGCAGCGACATGCTGCTCCGGGTGTTCTTCCTGGCCCAGGTCGCGCCCGAGCAGGCCCGCGGATACCTCCGCCACCAGGCCGAACGCGTCCGCAAGCACGTGGAGCACCTGGAGGGCCTCCGCGAGTTCCTCGAGAACCGCGAGGACAACCTCTCGGCGTACGGCCGGATCAGCCTCGAATACGGCCTGCGACTGGGCAAGGCCCAGCAGGAGTGGGCCGAATGGGCCGAAGGTCAGATCCGTTAGGCTCTGGCGCATGGTCTCCGAGCTGTTCGATCCCAAGGCGTGGCAGGCGGTCGAGGGATTCGACTTCACCGACATCACCTACCACCGGGCAGTCGACCAGGGCACGGTGCGGATCGCGTTCAACCGCCCCGAGGTGCGCAACGCGTTCCGCCCCCAGACCGTGGACGAGCTCTACCGCGCGCTCGACCACGCCAGGCAGACCACCGACGTCGGCTGCGTGCTGCTCACCGGCAACGGCCCCTCGCCCAAGGACGGCGGGTGGGCCTTCTGCTCCGGCGGCGACCAGCGCATCCGGGGCAAGGACGGCTACCAGTACGCCGACGGCTCGGCGGCCACCGGCCGGCTGCACATCCTGGAGGTGCAGCGGCTCATCCGGTTCATGCCCAAGATCGTGATCTGCGTGGTGCCCGGCTGGGCCGCGGGCGGCGGCCACAGCCTGCACGTCGTGGCGGATCTCACACTGGCCAGCGCCGAGCACGCCCGCTTCAAGCAGACCGACGCCGACGTGGCCAGCTTCGACGGCGGCTTCGGCTCGGCCTATCTCGCTCGGCAGGTCGGGCAGAAGTTCGCCCGCGAGATCTTCTTCCTCGGCGACACCTACACGGCGGCCGACGCGCACCGCATGGGCATGGTCAACGCCGTCGTCCCGCACGAGGAGCTGGAGCGCACGGCCCTGGAGTGGGGCCTCAAGATCAACGGCAAGTCGCCGACGGCGCAGCGCATGCTCAAGTTCGCCTTCAACGCGATCGACGACGGGCTCGTCGGGCAGCAGGTGTTCGCCGGTGAGGCGACGCGGCTGGCGTACATGACGGAGGAGGCCGCCGAAGGGCGCGACTCCTTCCTGCAGAAGCGCGAGCCCGACTGGTCGCCGTACCCCTGGCACTTCTGAGCCGGCACCCCGGGGCAGACTGGCGGCATGAAGATCAGGGTGCCGGCGGCGTTGACCGAATCTCACGTGAAATGGGACGGGGAGGCCGGTCGCGCCTGGTCCGCGGGGCTGCCCGCGCTGGCCGAGCGTTACCTGGAGGAGTGGGCGCTGCGGCTGGACGGGGAGCCCAGGCACGGGGTGGTGTCCCTCGTGCTGCCCGTCGTACGCGAGGACGGCACGAAGGCGGCGCTCAAGCTCCAACCCGTCAACGACGAGAACGCCACCGAGGCCCCCGGCCTGCGCACCTGGGCCGGTGACGCGTCGGTGCTGCTGCTCGACTCCGACCCCGGGACCGGCACTCTGCTGCTCGAACGGCTGGGGGCCGACCGGTCCCTGTCCGGCATGCCGGACGACATGAAGGCCCTGGGCATCCTCGCGGACCTCCTGGCCCGCCTGGTGTCCTACCCGGCGCCCGAGGGGATGCGCCGGTTAGGCGATATCGCACGGGCCATGCTGGACGACGTGGACGGGGCCGTGGCGAAGCTGCCGCGCGAGAGCGACCGCCACTGGGTGCGCTACTGCGCGGGCGCCGTCGGCGAGCTCGTCTCCGAGCCTGGCGACCGGCTGCTGCACTGGGACCTGCACTACGACAACGTGCTGGCCGCCGACCGGGAGCCGTGGCTGAGCATCGACCCCAAGCCGCTGGCGGGCGACCCGGGGTTCGACCTGCTGCCCGCCCTGCACAACCGCTGGGACGACGTGGTCGCGACCGGCGACGTGCGGCGGGCCGTGCTGCGCCGCTTCGACCTCATGGTGGACCGGCTCGGCCTCGACCCCCGGCGGGCGGCCGGGTGGACGCTCGGCCGGGTGCTGCAGAACGCCCTGTGGGACGTCAAGGACGGGGGGACCGAGCTCAACGAGATCGGCCTCGCCGTCGCCGAGGCCGTACGTCAGCGGATCTGAAGGACGATCTTGCCCTGGCCGTGGCCGGTCTCGATCTCCCGGTGCGCCTCCGCCGCGTCCTCCAGCGGGTACGTCCTGCGTACCGGGAACGTGAAGGCGCCCTCGGCGTACAGGCGGGCGTAGCGCCCGAGCCGCTCGGCGGAGCGCTGCCCCTGCACCACCCGGACGCCCAGCTCGGCCGCCTTGCCGTGCTCGACCAGCGTGACGATCCGGGCGCGGTCCTTGACCAGCTCGATCGAGACCTCCAGCGCGTGACCTCCGGCCCCGTCGAGCGCGGCGTCCACACCGTCCGGGGCGAGCGCGCGTACCCGGTCGGCGAGCCCTTCGCCGTAGACCACCGGGACGGCGCCGAGACCACGCAGGTAGTCGTGGTTGGCCTCGCGGGCCGTGCCGATCACGGTGGCCCCGCGCCGCCGGGCGATCTGCACGGCCGCCGTGCCCACGGACCCGGCCGCGCCGTGCACGAGCAGCGTCTCGCCCTCCGCGAGGCCGAGCCCGTCGATCGCCAGCTCGGCGGTCTGCACGCCCGAGGTCAGCCCGCCGGCCACCTCCCACGGCACCTCCGCCGGCTTGGGCGCCACGTCCGTCCCCGGCACCACGATGTACTCGGCATAGGCGTACAGCGCCGAGAAGCCGAGCACCTCGTCCCCCGCGGACACCCCGGTCACCCCGTCGCCCACTTGGTCCACCACGCCCGCGAACTCGTTGCCCGGAATGCGTGGGAAGGGGGTAGGGCCCATGTACGGCGGCAACCACCCCGCCCGTACGGCCGTGTCGAACGGCTGCACGCCGGCCGCGCGCACCCGCACCCTGACCTGGCCGGGACCCGCCTGCGGCGCGGGCAGCTCCATCACCTTCAGGACCTCCGGGCCGCCGGGTTCGGCGAAGGCCGCGGCTCTCATCACGTCAGTCATGAGCCCAACCCTGCAACCTCAACCTAAGTGGAGGTCAAGCAGGGAAAGTCACCAGACTTTTCGGGAACTATCCGCTTTAGTCGCGCTTTATCTGTATATAGTCCGTCAGGACATCAACGGGGGATGGGCACACGGGGCGGGATGATCGAGTTCTTAGACACCGTACTGAGCTTTCCGACTGTCATTTTCACTTTCCTTCTCGTGGTGGTCATCGGCTATTGGCTGACCGTGATCACCGGGCTGTTCGAACTGGAAGATGACGCCACCTGGCTGGGCCTCGGGGGAGTTCCGGCCGGGATCGTGCTTTCGCTGTTGATTGCCCTGGCCTGGTTGCTCTGCCTGATAGGCAGCGTGGTGGCGAGTGGCGGCCTGCTGATCGCCGTCCCCTTCGCCGCACCGGTCGGGGCCTGGCTGGCCATCCGTGGCCTGCTGGGTCCGCTACGCAGGCTGTTCCCCGCCGGGGACCGGCACTCGCGTGGCGACTTCGTCGGCCAGATGTGTGTGATCCGCACCGGCGCGGCCACCCCTGACTTCGGCCAGGCCGAGGTCACGGCCGCCGACGGCTCGTCCGCGATCGTGCAGGTACGCACGACCGGCGAGGACCGCCTCGCCCGCGGCGACGACGCACTCATCTTCGAATACGACAAAGACGGCGAATTCTTCTGGGTCATGCCCTACGAAAGTGAGCACTGATGGACGTCATCTCCACCGGCTTCGGCGTATTTCTCGCCGTCATCCTGGTCATCGTGATTGGCCTGCTCGTCGTCATCGGCCGCCTTTTCCGCAAGGTGGATCAGGGCAAGGCACTGATCATCTCCAAGGTCAACAAAGTGGACGTCACGTTCACCGGCGCCGTCGTCTTACCGGTCGTCCACAAGGCCGAGACCATGGACATCTCGGTCAAGACCATCGAGATCGAGCGGACCGGCCGCGAAGGGCTCATCTGCCAGGACAACATCAGGGCCGACATCAAGATCACGTTCTTCGTCCGCGTGAACAAGACCGCCGAGGACGTCATCAAGGTCGCCCAGGCCATCGGCACCGTGCGCGCCAGTGACGAGTCGACGTTGCAGGAGCTGTTCAGCGCGAAGTTCTCCGAGGCGCTCAAGACGGCCGGCAAGCAGCTCGACTTCGTGGACCTCTACACCAAGCGCGACGAGTTCAGGGACCAGATCGTCCGGCTCATCGGCACGGACCTGAACGGTTACAGCCTCGAGGACGCCGCCATCGACTACCTAGAGCAGACCTCGCTCATGCAGCTCGACAAGAGCAACATCCTCGACGCGCAGGGCATCCGCAAGATCACCGAGCTCACGGCGATCGAGCACGTGCGCACGAACGAGTTCCAGCGCAACGAGGAGAAAGAGATCACCCGCCAGAACGTCGACGC
The DNA here is from genome assembly GCF_053590415.1 of Nonomuraea sp. NPDC003201. NCBI lineage: Bacteria > Bacillati > Actinomycetota > Actinomycetes > Streptosporangiales > Streptosporangiaceae > Nonomuraea > Nonomuraea sp. NPDC003201. Next base: position 159,505 of record NZ_JBSFTC010000002.1, on the reverse strand, counting down.
CCGCGAGGCCATCCTGGAGCTGCAGCGCCGCCAGGCCGACGCCGAGCTCAAGCAGCGGCGGGAGATCGAGACCGTCAAGGCCCGCGAGGAGGCGGAGATCGCCCGCGTGCAGGCCGAGGAGCGGCTGCGCGCCCAGAGCGCGAACATCAAGGCCGACGAGCAGCTCGGCGTGCAGAACGAGAACCGCGCCCGTGAGATCGCGGTCGCCGAGAAGAACCGCGAGCGCGTGATCGCGATCGAGTCCGAGCGGATCGAGAAGGACCGCGTGCTGGAGGTCATCGCCCGCGAGCGGGAGACCGAGCTGTCGCGCATCGCCAAGGACAAAGAGGTCGAGACCGAGAAGCGGACCATCGCCGAGGTCATCCGCGAGCGCATCGCCGTCGACAAGACCGTGGCCGAGCAGGAGGAGAGCATCAAGCGGCTGCGCGTGGTCGAGGAGGCCGAGCGCACCCGCCAGACCGTGATCATCGCCGCCGAGGCCGAGGCCCAGGAGAACCTGGTCAAGGACATCAAGGCGGCCGAGGCCGCGGAGGCCGCGTCCAAGTTCAGGGCGCGCGAGGAGCTGGTGCTCGCCGAGGCCAGGCAGCAGGCGGCCGAGCTGGAGACCAGGGCCAAGATCCGGCTGGCCGAGGGCATCCAGGCCGAGTCGGCCGCGGCCGGGCTGGCGGAGGTGCAGGTCAAGGAGCGCGACGCCGAGGCCATCGAGAAGGTCGGCCGCGCGGAGGCGCTGGTGCTGAAGGAGCGGCTGGCCGCCGAGGCCGAGGGCGCCAAGTCCATGGCGCTGGTCGAGGGCGACCGGCTCAAGGCGCAGGCCGCGGGTGAGCAGGCGATGGCGCTGGCCGGGGCGGCCGCGGTGGGCGAGAAGCTCAAGGCCGAGGCCGAGGGTCTCACGCAGAAGGCGGCCGCGATGGCGGCGCTGGACGAGGCCAGCAGGGCGCACGAGGAGTACCGCCTGCGCCTGGAGGCCGACAAGGAGATCCGGCTCAAGCACATCGACGTGTCGCGGCAGGTGGCGGAGTCGCAGGCCAGCGTGCTGGCCGCCGGTCTCGCCAAGGCGAACATCGACATCGTCGGCGGCGACACGATGTTCTTCGACAAGGTGGTCGGGTCCATCACCGCGGGCAAGGTGGTCGACGGGTTCGTGGACCACTCGGAGGTCGCGGGCGCGCTGGTCTCGCCGTACGTGAACGGCTCGGCCAGCCTGGCGACCGACCTGGCGAACGTGATCGGCGGCGTGCGTACCGAGGACATCAAGAACCTGACCGTCTCCGCCCTCCTCATGCGGCTCATCCAGGACGGCGGCCCGCAGGCGACGGCGCTCGGCGAGCTGCTGGAGACGGCCCGCAGGCTCGGCGTGGCCGACTCCCCCGTGGCGGCGCTCGCCGGGGCCGCTCGGTGACCGAGCGAAGCGAGCGCACCAATGAACACAGCACCGCTGGTCACAGGGCCGAAGGTCCTGTGACCGAGGTGACCCAACTGGAGGCGGGGACCTACGAGGTCCTCAGGAACAGGCTCCAGGCCCAGGCCAAGACCCTGACGGCGGCGGCCGAGGCGCTCAACGGGGCGCGGCTGAAGGTGTTCGGCGGCGCGGAGCTGCGCCTGCTGGGCACCGAGCGGATCCGCACGGAGAACAACTGCGTCCCCAGGGACATCGTCTCCCTGGGCGACGTGATGCTCTTCGGCTACAACGTCTTCATCGGGCTCAAGCCGGAGACGGCGGTGGCGGACGTGTTCGCGGTGCACCGGTTCTCCAGGGACGGTGACGCGTTCAGGTTCGACGCCGACAAGCTGGAGACGCTGGACGATCCGGCGTTCAAGAAGGACTTCGCCGAGCTGTACCGGTACTACAAGGAGACCAGGCTGCAGCAGCTGCGGCGGGTCGAGGGCAAGCTGCTGGCGGTGTTCCAGACGGGGCCGGCGGACCTGCGGGTGCTGCGGTGGACGGTCGACAACGGCGGAGTCCCGAAATATGTGGACAACCGGGGGGAGCGGGACCACACCTTCCCCCCGTCCCACGACTTCGAGTGGACACCGACCACGCGCGACGACCACGTGCTCGGACGGCACCCGCACATCTCGATCGAGGGAGAGGTGTTCGTCGAGACGGTCGGCGGCGACCTGACCATCAAGATCGAGAACAACACGGAGACCGGCGCCGGCATCTACGCCGAGCCGGTCACCGAACAGCTGCAGAGCCTGGCGGACGCCGACGTCGAGTACGCCAGGGTCGGGCCGCTCGTCCTCATGCGGATCAGGCCGTACAAGGAGACCGAGCGGCGCCACCTGGTCTTCAACACCCGCACCAAGGCCGTCATCAGGCTCGACGGCCTCGGCCAGGCGTGCCAGCGCCTGCCCGAGGACCAGGGGCTGATCTTCCCCGGCGGCTACTACCTGGCGACCGGGGCCAGCAAGACGTTCGACACGGACGTGACGGACCTGGAGTTCGAGCGGGTGGTCCGCTCGCCCAACGGCGAGGACGTCCTGTACGTCTTCCACGCCAGGGGTGACGGGCGCTCGCTGCTGCTGCCGTACAACGTGATCAGGAAGGAGGTCGCCAACCCCATCGTCTGTCACGGCTACTCGCTGTTCGACGACGGCACGATGGTGGTCTTCCGCGCGACCTCCGACGAGCCCACCCGGGTGCACCCGATGCAGGTCTGGCAGACGCCGTACGTCTCCGACACGTACGCCGCCGCCCAGCCCGCCGGGACGGGGCCCCTGGAGCGCATCGGCAACGCGGAGCTGGTGCGTGGCATCTCCGACTGCCTGTCCGTGTCGCGGATGGTCGAGGAGATGGCGGCGTCCGCGGGGACGTTCGAGGGGCTGATCGCGGCCTGCACGCGGACGTTCGACTCCTACCACTGGCTCGAGGAGCACGGCCTGAGCGGGCCGCTCGCCGACGTGCGGGCCACGGCCGAGCAGGTGCTGGACGAGTACGAGAACGTCGAGCAGCTCACCCGCCAGGCCGCGGAGGCGCTCACCGCCGCCTCCGAGGAGACCACCCACCTGGTACGCGAGGCGCGGGCGGACAGTCCGGTCACCGCGGACGCCTGGGTCGACACGCTGGCCACGCTGCGGCGGGCCCAGGGCCGCCTGGTGACGTTGCGCGAGACCCGCTACATCGACCTGGCCGGCCTGGACGCGCTGTCCTCCTCCGTGACAGAGGAGCTGGCGTCCGTCGGCAGGCGGGCGGTCGACTTCCTGCAGGGTGCGGACGCGTTCACCGCCTACCACGCGGCCGTCGAGGAGCTCGCCGCCGGGGCGGCCGCGATCGGCACGGTCGCGGAGGCCGCCCCCGTGGCGGACCGGCTGGCCGCGCAGGCGGAGGGGCTGGAGGTGGTGACGGAGGTCGTCGGCTCGCTGGACATCGCCGACGCGACCGTACGCACCTCCATCCTGGGCCGGATCGCCGAGGTCCTCGGCGGCGTGAACCGGGCGCGCGCCATCCTGGACGGGCGCCGGCGCGAGCTGCTCGGGACGGAGGGGCGGGCCGCGTTCGCCGCCGAGTTCGCCCTGCTCGGCCAGGCCATCACGGGCGCGCTGGCGATGGCGGACACCCCGGCCAAGTGCGACGAACAGCTCGGGCGGCTGATGCTGCAGCTGGAGACCCTGGAGTCGCGCTTCGGCGAGTTCGACGACTTCGCGGCGCAGCTGTCGGCCAAGCGGGAGGACGTCTACGAGGCGTTCTCGGCCCGCAAGCAGACCCAGCTCGACGACCTCGCCCGGCGCGCCGACCGCGTCTTCACCTCCGCCGAACGCATCCTGGGCAGCATCACCCGTCGCCTCGGCGCCCTCGTCTCCCTGGACGATGTCAACACGTACTTCGCCACCGACCCGATGGTGGCCAAGGTCCGCTCGGCCGCCGTCGAGCTGCGCTCGCTCGGGGACGCCGTACGGGCCGAGGAGCTGGACGGGCGCGTCAAGTCCGCCCAGCAGGAGGCCGGCCGGGCCCTCCGGGATCGCCTCGACCTCTTCTCCGACGGCGGGGAGACGCTCCGGCTCGGCCGCCACCGCTTCGCCGTCAACACCCAGCCCATCGACCTGACGCTGGTGCCGCACGAGAGCGGGGGACGAGCCAACGGGCCCGGAAGCGGCGGCGACCATGAGCGCGTGTCCATGCACTTCGCGATCACCGGGACCGACTACCGCTCGCCGGTGCCCGCCTCCTTCGCCGACACCCGGCCCTTCTGGGACCAGCTGCTGGTGTCGGAGACGGCTGAGGTGTACCGGGGCGAGCACCTGGCCGCCTCGCTCCTGGACTCCCTCTCCCCCGGGACCGCTCTTGAGGACGCGGTGCGGCAGGCGGTGGAGTCGCGCTATGACGAGGGGTACGAGCGCGGGGTCCACGACCACGACGCCGCCGCCATCCTGGACGTGCTGGTACGGCTGCGGTCGGGGGCGGGGCTGCTGCGGTACCCGGCCGAGGTGCGGGCGGCGGCGCAGCTGTTCTGGGCCTTCGGGTTGGACGAGGTTTCACGTAAAACATTCACCACACGCGCCGTGTCGCTCGTCCGCGCCCGCGCCGTCTTCGGCCCCACCCCTGCCCTGGACTCGCTGGCGGCCGAGCTGGAGACGTTGATCGCGGACTTCGTCGGCGGCCTCCGCACGCCGGCGCCCGACCCTACCGTCACGGGGGCCGGGCTGGCAGGGGAGTATCTCGTCGAGGAGCTGGGCAGCAGCCCGTTCGGGTTCGTGACCGGCAAGGCGGCGCGCGACCTCCTCGACGGTTTCCGGCAGGCCCTAGGCCCGGCCAAGCTGCGGGAGTTCGAGGACGAGCTCAAGAGCGTTCCGCTCCCCGAGCGCCTGCAACTGGCCCACGCCTGGATGGCCGCCTACCACCAGGGCCCCGAGGTGGCGGAGGCCATCGCGGTGCAGCTGTGCGACGTCCCCCGCCACGACTCCAGCGCCGCCGTCCAGGAGACCGTGGACGGCCTCCTGGGCGCCCACCCCCGTATCAAGGACCGCAAACTCGACATCCGGCTGGACGAGCTCCTCACCAGGACCCGCCGCTTCCGCCAGGAGCGCGTCCCGGCGTACCGGGCCTACCAGCGGCGCAGGAGCGAGCTGGTCGAGGCCGAGCGCCACCGCCTGCGCCTGGACGAGTACAAGCCCAAGGTCATGAGCGCCTTCGTGCGCAACCGCCTGCTCGACGAGGTGTACCTGCCGCTGATCGGCGACAACCTGGCCAAGCAGCTCGGCGCGGCGGGCGCGGGCAAGCGTACCGACCAGATGGGCCTCCTCCTGCTCATCTCACCGCCCGGCTACGGCAAGACGACCCTGATGGAGTACGTGGCCAGCCGCCTGGGCCTGGTGTTCGTCAAGGTGAACGGCCCGGCCCTGGGCCACGAGGTGACCTCGCTGGACCCGGCGGACGCGCCCGACGCGACGGCCAGGCAGGAGGTGGAGAAGATCTCGTTCGCGCTGGAGACGGGCAACAACACGCTGCTCTACCTCGACGACATCCAGCACACCTCGCCGGAGCTGCTGCAGAAGTTCATCTCGCTCTGTGACGCCCAGCGGCGCATCGAGGGCGTGTGGAACGGCCGCACCCGCACGTACGACCTGCGCGGCAAGCGGTTCGCGGTGTGCATGGCGGGCAACCCGTACACCGAGTCCGGGCAGCGTTTCCGCATCCCCGACATGCTGGCCAACCGCGCCGACGTCTGGAACCTGGGCGACGTCCTGTCGGGCAGGGACGACCTCTTCGCGCTGAGCTACGTGGACAACGCGCTGACCTCCAACCCGGTGCTCGCGCCGCTCTCCGGCCGCGACCGCGCGGACGTCGAGCTCCTCGTACGGCTCGCCAGGGGCGACACGACCGTCCAGCCCGACCAGCTCCGTCACCCGTACAGCAAGCCGGAGCTGGACCAGATCCTCAGCGTGCTGGCCAAGCTCGTACGCGTCCAGGAGGTCGTGCTGGCCAACAACCAGGCCTACATCGCCTCGGCCGCCCAATCCGACGCGGCCCGCGCTGAGCCCCCGTACCGGCTGCAGGGCTCGTACCGCAACATGAACAAGCTGGCCGAGCGCATCGTCCCCGCTATGAACGACGCCGAGCTGGAAGCGGTGATCGACGACCACTACCTGGGAGAGGCCCAGACCCTGACCACGGACGCCGAGGCCAACCTGCTCAAGCTGGCCGAACTGCGCGGCCGCCTCACCCCGGCCCAGGCCGGACGCTGGGCGGAGATCAAGACCGCCTACCTCAAGGCCAAGGCTCTGGGCGGCGCCGACGACGACCCGATGGCCCGGGCCGTCGGCGCCCTCGGCCTGCTGGCCGACCGCGTGAGCGAGGTCGGAACGGCCATCCGCGAAGCCGACCGCGTGAGCGAGGTCGGCACCGTCATCCGCGAAGCCGACCGCCTGGGCGAGGCCGGTACGACCGTCCGCGAAGCCGACCGCTAGGCCACCGGCCCCGGGGTACGGCGGCCCGTGATCCCACCCACCGGCCGCCACACCGGGGCCCCATCCCGCCGACCCCGGTGCGCCGTGTGCAGGGTGTGATGGCGCAAAGGGGTGGGTTGTGCCCACCCCCCAGGACAGCGGGCTAGGTCGTCAGGTCGCGGGTGGCCGCGCGCTGGAGGGCCGTGGCGCGGGTGACGTAGTCGAGGATCAGCTCCAGCTCGTCATCCGTGTACCGCGCGTACAGCTCCCCCAATGCCGCCACGAACGGCTCGAACAGCTCGCTGAACCCGGCCAGCCGCTCGTAGTTGATCTCCACGATGACCCGCCGCCGGTCCCGCGTGTCGCGCACCCGCCGCACCAGCCACTTCGACTCCAGCCGGTCGATCAGCCCGCTGACGGTGGCCGGCGCCAGCCCCGCGTGCTGGCCGATCTCCCCCGCCGTCAGCGGCCCCATGCGCTGCAGCAGGTCGAGCGTCTTCTCCTCGGTCATGCCGAGCCCCAGTCGCTCGCCCATGGCGGTGTGGTACATCACGGCGGCGTTGCTGTTGTCCCGCCCCGCCATGCCGAGGGCCTCCAGCAAATTCTTTCGCCGCTCCGAAATATCTCTGGACACAGGTAAAGCCTCCGCATATATTTCGTTCGACCGAACGAAAGGTTATCACTATGAAGGCTCTGATCATAGGCTGCGGCATCGCCGGACCCGTCACGGCGATGGCCCTGCGCGAGGTGGGTGTGGACGCCGAGATCTTCGAGGCGTACGGGCAGGGTGCGGAGGACGTGGGCTCGTTCCTGAACGTCGCCTCCAACGGCCTGGCCGCGCTCCGGGTGCTGGGCGCGCACCACAAGGTATTGTCCCAGGCCATCCCCACCCCGCGCATGGTCATGTGGAGCGGATCGGGCAAGCGGCTGGGCGAGGTGGCCAACGGGCTGCGGCTCGACGACGGCACGGTGAGCCACACCGTCCTGCGCTCCGACCTCTACCGGACCATGCGTGACGAGGCCGCCCGGCGCGGCATCGAGGTCACGTACGGCAAGCGCCTGGTCTCGTACGACGAAAGCGCAAGGCAGGTGACGGCGAGGTTCGCGGACGGCACGGAGGCGACGGGCGACCTGCTGATCGCGTGCGACGGCGTGCACTCGAGCACCCGCACGATCCTCGACCCGCAGGCTCCCGCCGCCCGCTACAGCGGCCTCTACAGCTTCGGCGGGATCGTCAAGGACTCCGGCTTCCCCGGCGAGCCGGGCGTCTACAACATGGTCTTCGGCAAGCGCGCGTTCTTCGGCTACACGGAGCGGCGAGCCTGGGGCGGAGAGCGGCAGCCTGCGTCACCAGCGGAGCCCCGTGCGAGCGCGACCATAGGCACGGAGCGGCGAGCCTGGGGCGGAGAGCGGCAGCCTGCGTCACCAGCGGAGCCCCGTGCGAGCGCGACCACAGGCACGGTGCCCGAGTCGGGCGAGACCTGGTGGTTCGCGAACCTGCCCAGGCGGCTCGGCGACGTTCCGAAGGACTGGAAGCCGGTGCTGGTCAGGGCGTTCCAGGACGACGCGAACTTCTCCGCCGAGCTCATCCGGCGCAGCGACGTCGGGCCGGGGTCGCCGATCTACGACCTGCCGCCCGTGCCCGTCTGGCACCGCGGCCGGGTCCTGCTGATCGGGGACGCCGCGCACGCCACCTCACCCAGCTCCGGCCAGGGCGCCTCGCTGGCCATCGAGGACGCGGTCGTGCTGGCCAGGTGCCTGCGCGACAGCGGGAGCCACACGAAGGCGTTCGAGCGCTTCGAGGCCGAACGGCGGCCCAGGGCGGAGCGGGTGGTGGCGTACTCGCGGACGATCAGCAACAGCAAGGCCGCGAGCCCGGTCGCCCGGGTCTTCCGCGACCTGATGCTGCCGTTCTTCCTGAAGAAGAGCGCGAGCCAGGAGTCACTCGCCTGGATGTACCGCTACCAGGCGAGCCTGTGAGACCGCCGCCTCCCCGGCCGGGACCAGCGGCAACCGCACGTCCGGGGTCGGGATCAGGCCCTGGGCGTGCAGCACTCCCTTGATCACGGTGGGGCTCGGCTCGGCGAAGAGCGCGGCCGAGAGCCTGGCCAGCCGGTGCCCGAGCGCCCTCGCCCGGGCCGCGTCGCCCGCGTTCCAGGCCTCCACCAGCTCGACGTAGCCGCGGGTCTGCAGATGCGCCGAGGCGAGGATCCCGCCGACGGCGCCCAGCGCGAGCAGCGGAGAGATGAACGCGTCGTCGCCCCCCACCACCTCGAACCCCTCGGGCAGATCCCCCAGCAGGTCCACCGCGTCCTGGTCGATCCCGCCCGCCGCGTACTTCATGCCCGCGATCATCGGGTGCGCGCCCAGGTGCCGGAAGGTCGCGGCGCCGACCGCCTGACCCGTCCGGTACGGGATGTGGTAGATCACCAGCGGCACCGGCGTCGCCTCCGCCAGGGCCTCGAAGTGCGCGATCACGCCGCGCTCGCCCGGCCGCAGGAAGTACGGCACCGTCACCAGCGCGGCGCCGACCCCCGAGGGCAGGCCCTGCAGGGCCCGGGCCGTCGAACGCGTGTCGTTCCCCGTCACCCCCACCGTCAGCAGCGCCTGCCGCTCCGCGCAGACCCGCGCGCACACCTCGATCACCATCTCCCGCTCGCCGGGGTCGAGCGCGGCCACCTCGCCCGTCGTGCCCAGCGCGACCAGCCCGGCGGCGCCCTGGTCGAGGTAGTCCGAGGCGAGCTTCTCGATCGCGTCCACGGCCACCTCTCCCGACGAGGTGAACGGGGTGACCAGCGGTACGTGTAGTCCTCTCAGCATGGTTCGAGCCTGTCCTGCCCGGACCCGTTAGGTCCAGCGCGGATTTCTTCGTTTGAGATTAAGCTCAGCTTATGCTCGACCCGCGCAAGCTCCACCTGCTCCGCGAACTGGCCCGGCGCGGCACCATCGCCGCGGTCGCGGAGGCGGTGACGTTCACGCCTTCGGCCGTCTCCCAGCAGCTCAGCGCGCTGGAGCGGGAGGCGGGCGTGCCGCTGCTGGAGCGCACCGGCCGTACCGTGGCGCTGACGCCCGCCGGGCACCTGCTGGTCGAGCACGCGCACGCCGTGCTGGAGCAGCTCGAACGCGCGTCGGCGGCGCTCGCCGCCGCGCGTGGCGGGCCGTCGGGGCCGCTGCGGATCGGCGCGTTCCCGACGGCGGCCCGCGTGCTCCTGCCCCCGGCGCTCGTCGAGCTGACCGGGGCGCATCCCGGGCTGGTGCCGATGGTCTCCGAGATCGACCCCGCCGACGTCTCGGCCGCGCTGCGGGCGGGTGAGCTGGACGTGGCGCTCGTGCACGAGTACGACTTCGTGCCGCCCGTGACGGACGCGTCCATCGAGACGGAGCCGCTGTACAGCGAGCCCATGTACCTGACCGACCGGCCCTCCGTGGCCGACGCCAGCGCCGACGCGTGGATCACCGACAGGCCGGGCACCCTCTGCCACACCATGGCGATCCGGGCGTGCCAGGCGGCGGGGTTCGAGCCGCTCGTACGGCACCACATCGACGACTTCGACACCGTGCTCGCCTTCGTCGCCGCCGGGCAGGGGGTCGCGCTCGTACCGCACCTGGCGGCGATCGACCCGCCGGCCGGGGTGACGCTCACCCGCCTGCCGCTGAGCCGCCGCACGCTCGCGGCGTTCAGGAAGGGGAACGGCGGGCACCCGGCGATCAGGGCGGCCGTCGCCGCCTTCCACGCGGCGATCCCCCACCTGCCCCTCTAACGCAGCAGCCCTCTGACCAGGTCGGCGAAGCCGGCGGCGAGCCGTTCGTGCTGCCCGGCCCGCAGCTGGCTCGCGATCGGCTCCATGTGCAGCGTGCCAAGCAGCATGTGGGCGATCTGCTCGGCGTCCACGTCGGACCGCCCTTCGGCGATCAGCCGGGACACGTGCCGGTGCCAGGACCGGTAGATCGGGTTCTCCTCCCTGCGCTGCTCGCCGTGGGCCTTCGTGGTGACCCTGGCGTGTTCGATGGCGCTGACGAGGTTCCCGTTGCGCGCCGCCAGCACGGCCACGTCCGCGAAGAAGGCGACCAGCCGCTCGACCGGCTCCGCGCCCGGCCCCAGCGGCGGCGGCCCCTCGGTGAACGCCTGCTCGAACTCGCGCGCCCGCTCGCTCATCAGCTCCAGCATGAGCCCCGTACGGCTCCCGAACCGGTGGAACACCGTCCCCTTGCCCACGCCGGCGGCGACCGCCACCCGCTCGACCGAGACCTGCTCGGGCGGGTGCCGCCGCAGCAGCTCCTCGGCCGCCCGCAGGATGGCCTTGCGGTTGCGCGCGGCGTCGGCCCGCTCTCGACGTTCCATCCGGTCATTCTTTCCCATGGACAAACTTGACCAGTGGTCCATATATTAACTGGACCATCGGTTCAGTTAAAGGAGCTCACGCATGCGCGCGATCGTCCTGTCGGAAAAGGGCGGCCCCGAACGGCTCGAAGTCGCGGACCTGCCGCGCCCCGGCCCTGGCGAGGGCCAGGTCCTCATCCGCACCCAGGCCATCGGCGTCAGCTACGCCGAGACGCAGATCCGGGCGGGGACGCTGCCGTTCCCGCTGCCGCTGCCCGCCGTGATCGGCGCGGAGGCGGCCGGCGAGGTGGTCGAAGTGGGCGAGGGGGTGGACGCGAAGCTGCTCGGGAGCACGATCGTGGGGGTCACCGGCGGCCTCGGCTCGTACGCGGAGTACGCCGTGCTCCCGGCCGCCATGACGGTCCCGGTGCCGGACGGCGTCACCCCGGCCGAGGCGCTGGCCGCGGGGGCGCCGGGCGCGATAGCCCTCGCCCTGCTGCACAAGGCGCGCCTCGGCGGCGGGGAGACCGTGCTGGTCGAGGCGGGCAGCAGCTCGGTGGGGACGTACCTGGTGCGGCACGCGAAGGAGTTCGGGGCCGCGCGGGTGATCGCCACCGCCGGCTCGGCCGCCAAGCGGGACCGGACCGCCGGGATGGGCGCCGACCTCGTGCTCGACCACGGCCCGGCCGACTGGCCCGACGAGCTGCCCGAGGTGGACGTGGTGTTCGAGTCCATCGGCGGCACGGTGGCCAGGCGGGTGCTCGACCACCTCACTCCCGGCACCGGCCGGATGCTCTATTACGGGCTGCTGACCGGGGAACCCGCCGCCGTCACGGCCGCCGACCTCATGGAACGCGGGGTGACGCTCACCGGGTGCAGCGGCCCCGGCTGGGCCGGGGAGGTGTTCGGGACGCACTATCCGGCGATGCTCGACCGGCTCGCCTCCGGGCGCAGCGTCGCCTACATCGACCGTACGCTGCCGCTGGAGGAGGCCGCGCAGGCCCACCGCCTCCTGGAGAGCCGCGCGGTCACCGGCCGGATCCTGCTCATTCCATAAGGAATCCTCAGGAGGCGAGGACCGCTTCGAGCACGGCCTTGGAGCTGTCCCCGCTCTGGTCGTAATCGCCGGCCGTCAATGCCACGACCAGCTCCTCCTCGGGCAGGACGAGCAGCTGCTGACCGCCGTTCCCGAGGCCGCCGACCCAGTGGCGGTCCTTGGTGTTCACGTACCACTGGTAGCCGTACTCGAACCCGTCCTCGATCACCACCCGCGACCGCACCAGCTCCCGGAGCCACTCGGCGGGCACGATGCCCCGGCCGCCGTCGAGCACCAGCTGCCCGACGGCGGCCAGGTCGACCGGCCGCAGCCGCAGGCCGGCCGCGGCGCTCACCGTGTCGTGGAATCCCTTGGACCACTCGAACGTGTCGATCCCGAGCGGGCGGAAGAGCGCGGTCGCGGCGTACTCCTCCAGCGGCCTGCCGGCCCCGCGGGCGATCAGGCCGCCGAGCAGGGCGCTGGCTCCGCCGCAGTAGTGCCAGAGCTTTCCCGCCTCCCCGACGACGGGCCGCTCCAGCAGGTACCGGTACCGGTCGGGCGCCAGCTCCATCGCGATCTCGCTGTTGGCCGGGCTGGTGTAGGGGGCGCTCTCGTCCCATTCGAGGCCGAGGGTCATGGTCAGCGCGTGCTCGACGGTCAGATGAGCGCGCTCCGGATCCGCCACCAGATCCTGATATTCCGGAAATTGGGCTACCAAGGGCGCACGCGGCTCCGGCACGAGCCCTTCGCCCAGCGCGATGCCGTACAGCAGCGCCACCATGCTCTTGGACACGGAGCGCAGGTCGTGCAGTGTGTCCCGGTCGAACTCGACGTGCCCGAGCGAGTCGCCCAGCCGGTGGTCCGGCCCCGCGCCGTAACGCTCCAGCACGATCTCCCCGCCCCGCATCACCACGAGCCCGTGGAAGTTCGGCGCCTTGCCCGTGCCCAGGATCTCGTCGACCCGCTCAGCCATTGCCACGATGTTCCTCCTGAAAGTCGGCACATCCTGGCATACCGCCTCACACGGTGTTAGGCGCAAGCCCTCAAGACAGCTCCGACAGCGCGCGTTCCCAGGGGAATCGGTGGGCGCCGGCGTCCGGCTCGTCCGTGGCGACCTGCCGTGGCAGGCCGAACACGACCCGGACGCCCTCGGCGCGCAGCTCGTCGATGCTGCGCAGGAAGGGCCGGCGGGCGGCCAGGGCGCTGTTGACGAAGGGCAGCACGACGACGGGGATGCCGAGCCCGGGCGCCTCGGCCAGCAGGCCCAGGGCATAGGTGTCGGCGATGCCCCCGGCGAACTTGTTGACCGTGTTGTACGTGGCCGGCGCGACGATGATCGCGCCCGGTCGAGGGGGTTTGGGCTCGTGCGGCTTGCGATAGCGGCTGCGGACGGGCCGGCCGGTCTGGGCCTCCAGGGCGGCCACGTCGATGAAGTCGAGAGCCGACGGAGTGGCGACGACCTGGACGGCCCAGCCCCGCTCCTGCGCCATGGCGACCAGCCGGCCGACGTCCGGGGCCGGCCCGGCGGCGCACACGATGATGTAGAGCTCGTCGCCCTGTGGTTCCGCCACGCGTGGCTCCCGGGGGGTTCGGCGGCGCCGCGGCTGCCGGGCAGCCGCGGCCGTCTCCTCGTCAGTCGGTGCCGGACTCCATCGCGGCGTGGTCGAGCAGCTCGTCGTCGCCGGGGATCTCGCCGCGCTCGCCACGGTTGGCGATCGCCTCGGCGCCGCCCTCGGGCATCTCGCCGATCAGCTCGGTCGAGGCCGTCTGGGGCACGTCGGTCAGCATCGGGTGCTGGGGGCCGACGATGCCGAGCCCGGCGTACTGCTCCAGCTTGGCGCGGGTGTCGGCGATGTCGAGGTTGCGCATGGTCAGCTGGCCGATGCGGTCGACCGGCCCGAAGGCGGAGTCCTCGGTGCGCTCCATGGACAGCTTGTCCGGGTGGTAGCTGAACGCCGGCCCGGACGTGTCCAGGATGGAGTAGTCCTCGCCGCGCCGCAGCCGCAGGGTCACCTCGCCGGTGACCGCCGTGCCGACCCAGCGCTGCAGCGACTCGCGCAGCATCAGCGCCTGCGGGTCCAGCCAGCGGCCCTCGTACAGCAGCCGGCCCAGCCGCCGCCCCTCGGCGTGGTAGTTGGCCAGAGTGTCCTCGTTGTGGATCGCGTTGACCAGCCGCTCGTAGGCGGCGTGCAGCAACGCCATGCCCGGCGCCTCGTAGATGCCCCGGCTCTTGGCCTCGATGATCCGGTTCTCGATCTGGTCGGACATGCCCATGCCGTGCCGGCCGCCGATGGCGTTGGCCTCCAGGACCAGGTCGACGGCGGAGGGGAACTCCTTGCCGTTGATGGTCACCGGCCGGCCCTGGTCGAAGCCGATCGTGACGTCCTCGGCGGCGATCTCGACGTCGGGGTCCCAGAACCGCACGCCCATGATCGGCTCGACGATCTCGATGCCCGCGTCGAGGTGCTCCAGCGCCTTGGCCTCGTGGGTCGCGCCCCAGATGTTCGCGTCGGTGGAGTACGCCTTCTCCGTGCTGTCCCGGTAGGGCAGCCCGTTGGCGAGCAGCCACTCGGACATCTCCTTGCGGCCGCCGAGCTCGGTGACGAAGTCGGCGTCCAGCCACGGCTTGTAGATCCGCAGGGAGGGGTTGGCGAGCAGGCCGTAGCGGTAGAACCGCTCGATGTCGTTGCCCTTGAAGGTGGAGCCGTCTCCCCAGATCAGCACGTTGTCGTCGAGCATCGCGCGGACGAGCAGGGTGCCCGTGACGGCCCGCCCGAGAGGCGTGGTGTTGAAGTAGGTGCGTCCGCCGGAGCGGATGTGGAACGCCCCGCAGGCCAGGGCCGCGAGCCCCTCCTCCACGAGCGCCGCCCGGCAGTCGACCAGCCGGGCGACCTCGGCGCCGTACGCCGTGGCTCGGCCGGGCACCGAGGCGATGTCAGGCTCGTCGTACTGGCCGATGTCGGCGGTGTAGGTGCACGGCACCGCGCCCTTCTCGCGCATCCACGCGACCGCGACCGAGGTGTCGAGGCCACCGGAGAAGGCGATCCCGACACGTTCACCGACAGGCAGAGAGGTGAGCATCTTAGACACGAGTCGAAGTATATACACACCTATGCATGACCATGCAAACCCCCTCGCCGGATTTCCGCCGCGATGTGCATCGCCGGCTCAGGCGGTGGGTTTCCTGACCTCCAGGATGCCGGTGCTGAACCACGGTCCGCCGTACCAGAACCGCCAGCCCGCGTCGCGTCGCCGCACGTCGACCACGCCGAGCGAGCGCAGCGTGTCCTCGTACGCGGCGGTGTGCTGGAAGTCGGCGATCAGCATCAACCCGCCGGGCCGCAGCACCCGGTGCGCCTCGCGCACGGCCTGCGCGCGCCCGTCGGCGTCGGGGATGTTGTGGATGGCCAGGCTCGACACGATCGCGTCGAACGCGCCGTCGCCGAACGGCAGGTCGCGCATGTCGCCCGTCACCAGCTCGACGCGGTCGGCGACGCCCTCGGCGGCTGCGTTCGCCCTGGTCCTGGTCTCCCGGTTGCCCGACTGGTCCTTCGACTGCCACAGGTCGATGCCGGTCGCCTTGCCGTGTTCCAGCCGCTGGGCCGCCATCAGCAGCACCGCGCCCCGGCCGCAGCCGAGGTCGAGCAGGAGCTCGTCGCCGTTCAGCCGCTCGAGCTCACCGGCCCAGACCGCGAACTTGCCGCGCCGCGTCGTGTAGAGGTAGCTGGCCGCGCTGGCCAGCGTGTACAGCCCGCCGAGCAGGAACGCGATGCCCGCCAGGGGGATGTCGAGCAGGAACGAGACCGACGCCAGGGCCAGGAGCACGAGCGCTCCGAACACTAAGCCGACCAGTGCCCAGGGGGCGTCGAATCCGTAGCTTCCGTGTCGCTTGCGCACACTCACGTTATATCTCAAGGTGGTCTTGACATGGAATTGACCTGACCCGTCCCTTCCTACCGTCTTTCCCGCACAGCGCATTACTAAGGTGGCGTGGATGGGCGCGCAAATGGGGGTTTGACCAGGCATGACGGAGAAAGAGCGGGGATTCGGCCTGGGGGCGAGCATGGCCCTGACGCTGGCATCGTCCTTGTTGTGGGGAGTGGCACATCTGGCCGCAGAGCGCCGTAAGACGGGCTTGGCGCTCATGTTCGGATATGTCGTGATGCTGGCCGGCATCCTCATGGTGTTCACGGCGTACAGCACTCACCTGCTGTCGCTGGCGGTGCAGCCCCGCTGGCTCGTCGGGTTCACCGTGGTGCTGGTGGCGATCGCCATCGCCTGGACCGGCGTGGTCGTCTGGTCCTTCGTCCTGGTGCGCCCGCCGAGCTCCGACAGGATCGGCCGCTTCCTGACCACGGCGCTGACGCTCGCGCTCTGCGCGCTCATCATGACCCCGACGGTGTACGCCACCAGGCTCGCGTACCTGTCACGCGACGTCGTGAACACCCTGTTCCCCAGCACCACCGCGACCGCGCCCATCATGGCCCAGGACCCGTGGAACGGCGCCCGCCGGGTCAACTTCCTGCTCCTGGGCGGCGACGCCGCGCCGAACCGGCCCGGCGTGCGTACCGACAGCATGACCGTGGCCAGCGTGGACACCGAGACCGGCGCGACCACCCTGTTCGGCCTGCCGCGCAACCTCCAGCGCGTCGAATTTCGCGCGGGCCCGGCCCGGGACCAGTTCCCCTACGGGTTCACCGGCACCGGCCCCGACACGCCCGGCCTGCTCAACGAGATCTTCCAGTACGCCGAGGAGCACCCCGAGGTGGTGCCGGGCGTGGAGCGGCGCCAGCGCGGGCCGGCCCTGATCAAGCAGACGATCGGCGACATCCTCGGCCTCAACGTGGACTACTACGCCCTGGTGGACATGAAGGGGTTCGCGGAGATCATCGACGCCATGGGCGGCGTGAAGGTCACCATCAAGGAGCCCATCGTGTACGGCAAGTACCGCGAGGGCCTGCTGCCGGCCGGCACCCGCAGGCTGTCCGGCGAGGAGGCGCTCTGGTACGGCCGCTCGCGCACCGACAGCGACGACTACGTCCGCATGGGACGCCAGAAGTGCCTGCTCAACGCGCTCGCCAAGCAGGCCGACCCGATAACCGTGATCAACAGCTTCGAGCGGCTGGCCGTGGCGACCAAGCGGGCCATCTCCACCGACCTCCCGCAGGACCTGCTGCCGGCCGTCATCGACCTGGCGCAGCGGGTCAAGGACGCCAAGATCCGCAGCCTCAGCTTCGTGCCGCCGCTGATCAACACGGCCTACCCCGACTGGTCGTTCATCCGCCGCAAGGTCGCCGAGACCCTGGATGCCGGCCCGACCAGGGCCGGCACCGCCGCCGAGCGGACACCTGACCCGGAGACCCCGGTCAACCTCGACGCCACCTGCACCTGAATCGCCCGTCCGGAAAGGCCACGTGGAAACCCGGCCACGTGGCCTTTTCGCGTTGCCCGCACACGCCCGGCACGGAGTGTGGCATGATGACAACGGAAACGGTTTTCATATCCACCTGGAGGTGGCCGTGAGAGTGGCGTTCGTCGGAAAGGGCGGCAGTGGCAAGACGACGATGTCCGCGCTGTTCGCCAGACATGTGGCGAGCCAGGGCGGGCCGGTGGTGGCCGTGGACGCCGACATCAACCAGCACCTGGCCATGGTGCTCGGCCTCGACCGGCAGCCCGAGCCGCTCGGCGCCCACCTGACCGAGATCAAGGAGCGGCTGCGCGGCGACAACCCCCGCATCCCCTCCGCCGAAGCCATGGTCAAGACCACCCCGCCCGGCCGCGGCTCCCGGCTGCTGAGCTTCGAGGACCTGGCCGCCGACCCGTACGCGCTGACCAGCCCCGACGGGCTGCGCCTCCTCGCGACCGGCCCGTTCAGCGAGGACGACCTCGGCGTGGCCTGCTACCACTCGAAGGTCGGCGCGGTGGAGCTGCTGCTCAACCACCTCATCGACGGCCCCGGCGAGTACGTCGTGGTGGACATGACCGCGGGCGCCGACTCCTTCGCCTCGGGGCTGTTCACCCGGTTCGACCTGACGTTCCTCGTCGCGGAGCCGACCAGGCAGGGCGTGAGCGTCTACCGGCAGTACCGCGAGTACGCCGCCGCGTACGACGTCGCGCTGGCCGTGGTCGGCAACAAGGTCCACGGCCCGTCCGACGTCGACTTCCTGCGCGAGCACGTGGGCGACGACCTGCTCACCTGGATGGAGCACTCCGCCGCCGTCCGCGCCATGGAGCAGGGCCGCCACTTCACGCTCGACGACCTGGAGCCGGTCAACGCCGACGCGCTGGCCGTGCTCCGCAAGACCCTCGACGAGCAGGAGAAGGACTGGGCGCGCTTCGGCCGCCAGACCGTGGACTTCCACCTGCGCAACGCCCACGCGTGGGGCAACGACCGGACCGGGTCCGACCTGGCCTCACAGATAGACCCGGATTTCGTGTTCGGCCCCTGAGTGCCCCCCTCCAGGCATCTGGAGCGATCACGAATCCCCACCTAGCGTCAGATTGATCCCATTCGAGAGGAGACAGCATGTCGCTGACCGTTCCGAACGAACTGCTCGACCAGGCAAGAGCCGGTGACGTGGACGACGCGGCCTTCATCGCGTGCGTCCGCGACTCGCTGCCGTACGCGTGGTCGCTGATCAGCGGGCTGGCCGAACAGCGCGAGCATACCGGAGCCGAGTTCGCCGACAACCAGGTGCCACCGCCGTCCGAGGAAGCCCGCGGCCAGCTCCTGCGCTGCCTGGCGAGCGACGCGATGCGCGGAGCGCTGGAGCGCCACTTCGGAGTACGGCTGGCCTTCCAGAACTGCCACCGGGTCGCCGTCTTCGACCCGACGGCGACCAAGGCCCTGCACGAGTTCGTCACCCCGAGGGCCCAGATCCTCAACCAGAAGCCGGAGCTGGTCGACTGCTGACCGGCCGGCCCGTGACCCGGCGCAGTGACCCGGCCCAGTGACCCGGCGCAGTGACCCGGCGCAGTGATCCGGCCCGGTGATCCGGCACTGCCCGGGTCACCGGGCCCGCAGCAGCGGCAGCACCTCCGCCCCGAACCGCCGCACGTTCTCCACCGTCCGCCGATGCTCGCCCAGCCCTTCGACCAGCAGGATGAACCGCTCGATCCCGGTGTTCTCGGCGGTACGCAGGATCGTCGCGGCACAATGCTCGGCCGACCCGACCGGATGAATCCGGGCCAACAAATCCACATATGCCGGGATATTTCGCATAGGTCGGGGACGATCGTCCACCGGCACGTACCCCGCCAGCCCCGGCCCCAGCCACCGTGGCAGCGACTCCTTGATCTCCCGCACCGCCTCCGCCGTGGAGTCGGCCACGTAGGCCACCCCCGCCGCCACGTGATCGGTGGCGGTCCCGCCCCGGGCGACGTAGTCCTCGACCAGGGCGGCCTTCTCGGCGTCCCCGATGTGCATCCCCAGCAGCATCGGCAGCCCCCGCTCCGCCGCCACCCCCACGGTCGCCTCGGAGGTGCACGCGACCACCGGCCGCATGCTCGCGCCCGGCACCACCCGGACCTCCCTGAACCGGAAGAACTCCCCGTCACCGGCGACGGGACCGCCGGAGAGCCCGTCGAGCAGGAGGTCGAGCGACTCCCCGAACCCCCGCTCGAACCGCTCGGCCCCCGTCCCGAACACCTCCAGGTCCACCCACGGCCCGCCCCTGCCGACCCCCAGCGTGAACCGCCCGCCGGACAGGTGGTGCAGCATGGCCGCCTGCTCGGCCAGCGCCACGGGATGCTGCGTGGACAGCACGCTGACGGCCGTGCCGAGCCCGATCCGCGAGGTCCTGCCGAGGGCGACCGCCGCCAGGGTGGTCGCAGAGGGGCACACGCCGTAGGACATGAAGTGATGCTCGGCGACCCACGCGTCGTCGAACCCCGCCTGCTCGGCGGCCACGATCACTTCGACGGCATCGGCCAGCACCTGCCCGGCCTCCTGGCCGGGGAACTGCGCCGCGATGACGAAGACGCCGATTCGCACCCACCCGATGATGCCCGATGGCCCCCGTTCAGCCGAACAGGCTGGCCTGGCCCTCTCCCACGAGCGGGTCCCGGTGGTGCTTGAGGTGCCGCCATCGAGGGAGGTCGTCCAGGTAGGACCACGAGAGCCGGTGGTGGGGCGTGGGACCGAGCCGGGCCAGGGTCTCCTGGTGGAGGGGTGAGGGATAGCCGGCGTTGTCGGCGAAGCCGTACTCCTCGCAGCCGATCGTCCCCATGTACGCGTCGCGCCGGACCTTGGCCAGGACGGACGCCGCCGCGACCGAGATGCTGGCCGCGTCGCCCTTGATCTCCAGGCGTACCGGCCAGGGCGGGCCGATGTAGTCGTGCTTGCCGTCGAGGATCACCGCGTCCGGGCGCACCGGCAGCGCCTCCAGCGCCCGCCTGGCGGCCCGGCGCAGGGCCTCGGTCATGCCCAGCTCGTCGATCTCCGTGTGGGTGGCCTCGCCGAAGCCGATGCCGGCCGCCCACGCGGTCAGCTCCTCGGCGAGCGGGGTGCGCCTGGCCGCCGAAACCTGCTTGGAGTCCGTGAGGCCGGACGGCGGCTCGGACAGGTCGGTGACGACGGCGCAGACGTGACCGGCCCCGCCCACGCGCCACGGCCCACCTCGTCGATGCCCGCGACCGTGCGGGTGCTCGGCTGGGAGAGCAGGAGGTGCTCGATGTCGTACGTCGGCGCCATAACGGCAGACGCTATCGCCTCACGGGCCGTTCACTGGGCCGTTCACTGGGCCGTTCACTGGGCCGCCTCGTCATCTTCCAGCGGATCGCCGGGCGGGCGGCGGTCCGCCGGGCGTACCGGATCCAGGTCGGCGGCCAGATAGCGGGCGGCCACGTGGATCGCGCGGAGCGTCACCGACACCGACGGCCGGTTGACGCTCGAGTTGCGGGCGACCGCGTGCACATCGCGCCCCACCGGGTTTCCCGGGAACTGGCGCACCGCCAGCCCCCGCACCCCTGCCGCCAGCGCGAGCGCGGGCACGGCGGCGATGCCGATCCCCTTCGCCACCAGAGAAAGGATCGTTCCCAGCCCCTCGAACTCCCACGGCGTGGGCCGGGTCCCGCCCACGTCCACCAGGAGCCGGTCCACCGCCAGCCGGGACGGCTCCCCGTCGGGCGTCGCCATCCACGGCTCGTCGCGCAGCTCCCGCAGGTCCACCGGCACGTCGGGGTCGGCCAGACGGTGCTTGCGCGGCACCACCAGCACCAGGGGGTCGCGCAGCAGCGGGAACACCCGCAGGCTCTCGTTGTCGCGCACCCGCCCGTACCAGTCGTCCACGAGCGCGATGTCCACCTCCCCCGACTGCACCTCGCGCATGCCCCGGCCCGACCTGCTCTGCCCCAGCCGGAGCGTCAGCTCGGTGTGGCGGCGCAGCGAGCGGGCGAGCGCCGGGGCGAACGCGACCGCGGCCGTCGGGAAGGCGGTGACCACGACCCGCCCCGCGGGAGTCCCCGCATGGGCGGACAGGTCCGAC
This sequence comes from Nonomuraea sp. NPDC003201, assembly GCF_053590415.1. NCBI lineage: Bacteria > Bacillati > Actinomycetota > Actinomycetes > Streptosporangiales > Streptosporangiaceae > Nonomuraea > Nonomuraea sp. NPDC003201. Next base: position 138,279 of record NZ_JBSFTC010000002.1, on the reverse strand, counting down.
TCCGCCTCCTCGACCATGGACAGGATGCGCTCCGCGTGCGCCACCAGCCGCCGCCCCGCGTCGGTCAGCTCGGCGCTGCGTGCGGTCCTGTCGATGAGGACCGTTCCGGTCTCACGTTCGAGCGCGACCAGTTGCTGCGACACAGCCGAAGGACTGTACCCCAGCGATGCTGCTGTCGCAGCGATACTTCCGCGACGAGCGAACTCGCAGATCAGGACCAAACGCCGCAATTCAAGCATCAGTCTTCCTTATGCCTACCCACGAAAAGCCTCGCTTGTGCTGATGCCTTCATCAAACCACCCTGGGAACGTGACAAACATGACCGTGACGTTGTCCGCCACTTTGGCGGCAAACGAGGACATCGACCGAAGACGGCACGCCGGGGAGCGAGTGCTTCACCTGGCCTTCGGCGAGGCGGGGCTGCCCGTCCACCCGGCACTGCGCGACAGGCTCGCCGGCGCGGCCGAGCGTAACGGCTACGGGCCGGTCGCGGGGGCGTCCGAGCTCCGGACGGCGGCGGCGGGCTACTGGGCACGACGCGGGCTCCCCACCGACCCCGGGCTCGTCGTCTGCGGACCTGGCAGCAAGTCCCTCCTGTACGGCCTCCTCCTGGCGATCGGCGGGGACATCGTCCTGCCCATGCCCAGCTGGGTCAGCTACGCCGCCCAGGCAGAGCTGGTCGGCTCCCGCCCCCTCCTGGTGCCCGCACCGCCAGGAGGGGGCGGAGTGCCCGACCCCGACCTCGTGGCCGGCGCGGTGCTCCAGGCCAGGGCCCAGGGCCGGACGGTCAACTCGCTGCTGGTGACGCTGCCCGACAACCCGACGGGCCGCCTGGCCGGTCCGGAGACCATCGCGCGGCTGGTGGAGATCGCCCGCGAGCTCGATCTGATGATCATCTCGGACGAGATCTACCGCGACGTCGTGCACGACCCGGCCCTGCCGTTCACCTCCCCCGCCGACCTCGCCCCCGAGCGCACGATCATCACCACCGGGCTGAGCAAGAGCCTGGCGCTGGGCGGCTGGCGGATCGGCGTGGCCCGGCTGCCCGCGGGCAGCCACGCGCTGCACAGGAGCCTGCTCGCGGTGGCCAGCGAGATCTGGTCGGCGCCCGCGGCCCCGGTGCAGGAGGCGGCGGCGTACGCCTTCGAGGAGCCCCAGGAGCTGCTGGCCCGCATCGAGCTCGCCCGGCGGTTGCACGGCACGGTCGCCAGGGCCGTGCACGAGAGGTTCACCGAGATCGGGGCCGACGTGCCCGCCCCGCAGGGCGGCTTCTACCTCTATCCCGATCTGAGCCACCTCCGGCTCGGCGGCTCCGCCGAGATCACCAAGATCCTGCTGGAGGAACACGGCATCGGCGTCCTGCCCGGACACGCCTTCGGCGACGACCCGGCGGCGGCGAGGGTGCGGGTCGCGGTGAGCCTCCTCTACGGCGAGACCGCCGAAGAGCGACTGACCGCTCTGAACAGCCCGAACCCCCTCCAACTCCCCTGGATCGCCGACAATCTGGACTATCTTTCGAGGGGTCTGAACGAGCTGGCCTCGGTGCGGCACGAAGCGGTGCGTGAACGGCGTCCCGCGTTCGTCCCGACGCCATGTCACAGTTAGGCGAATCTTTCCCCAAGAGCGGGTTTACCATCGCCCAAAAGGGGCCGCTGACCTGCAGGAACACCCTGTCTGCAGAAAGCTGCAAAAGATCTTCCTAACTGCATGGTTACGTGCGCCCCCGCTTCCCCTCATCATGTGCTCATGCCCGCTCTTGTCACCTTGTCCGGGCGCTCCGTGCGCCTGGAACCTCTCAGCCTCGCGGCGATCGACGACCTCGTCGCCGCGGCGAGTGAAGACCGTTGCACTTACGCCTTCACTCGCGTCCCGGAAAGCCGGGACGAGATGGTCTCCTATGTGGAGGCCGCCATGGCTGAGCAGGCGGAGGGCCGCTCCATGCCCTTCGCCATCCGGTGGCTGAACACCGACCGCGTGGTCGGTGCCACCCGTCTCATGCACCTGGAGTACTGGCAGGGCCCCATGCCCTGGCCTCCGGGTACACGGGGTGCGGTGGGCGAGATCCCGTCCGTGGCGGACATCGGTTACACCTGGCTGGCCGCCAGTGCCCAGGGCACGGGTGTCAACCGTGAGAGCAAGTTCCTGATGCTCTCGCTCGCCTTCGAGACATGGAACGTCCACCGCATCACCCTCAAAGCAGATGTACGCAACACCAAGTCCCGGGCCGCCATCGAGGCCCTCGGCGCACACTTCGACGGGGTGCGGCGAGCGGATAGCCGAGGCGCCGACAACACGGTCCGAGATACCGCGTTCTACTCGATCCTGAGCTCCGAATGGCCGCTCGTACGCGAGCGGCTCGCCCTGCGGCTCGGACTGGTCGAGGCGGCCTGAGAACCTGTCCACCACGGCCCCGCCCCAAGAAAGTTCGGGCGGGGCCGTATTTTTTCCTGCCTACGCGTGCTCTACATGACACGCCCCCGCGGTGTGAATCATGCCTAGCCGACCATCAGCATCCAGGGGCGCGCTCAACACCGGATCAAAGACGGATCAACGGCACATTTAACGATCAGTCCGGAGTCTAGGTGACAAAGGACGTTGGATCTATCATTTGGTAACAAAACGATCCATTGGCTGGGAGACATTCGGCATGGCTGGTCAGAGCGTCGAGGGCGGGCTGAGGTTCGCCGTGCTCGGTCCTGTCCGCGCCTGGCGTGACGGCCAGGAGCTCGATCTGGGCACTCCGCTGCAGCGTTCCATCCTGGGCATGCTGCTGCTGCGTGAAGGCCATGCGGTCACCCCCAACGAGATGATCGACGCGGTCTGGGGCGAGGACGCGCCCCCGCGGGCCCTGGGCGCCCTGCGCACCTACGTCTCCCGCCTGCGTACGGTGCTGGAGCCGGACCGGCCCGCCCGTTCCCGCCCGGAGCTGCTGACGTCCATCGGGAGGGGCTACGCGCTGCGGCTGCCCGACGGCTCGCTCGACCTGGTCCGCTTCGAACGCGGCGTCCAGGACTCCGAGAGCGCGCGCAAGGGCGGCCGGCTGCGCGAGGCCGCCGAGGGGCTGCGCGAGGCGCTGTCGCTCTTCGAGGGCGAGCCGCTGGCCGGGACCGTGGGCCCCTACTCCGAGCACCAGCGCGACCGGCTGGTCGAGCGCCGCATCAGCGTCGTCGAGACGCTCATGGACGTGGACCTGGAGCTGGGCGACCACGCGAAGGTCGTCTCCGAGCTGATCGCGCTGACCGCCGACCACCCGCTGCGCGAGAAGCTGCGCGCCCAGCTGATGCTGGCCTACTACCGGTGCGGGCGGCAGGGCGACGCCCTCAACGTGTTCACCGAGACGCGCGAGGCCCTCGTCGAGGAGCTCGGCATCGAGCCGGGCCCCGAGCTGGCCGCGCTGCACCAGCGCATCCTGGCCGCCGACCCCACGCTGGCCGCCGCCGAGGTGCCCGCCGAGGAGCCGGTGGAGGAGCCGGAGCAGCGCCAGGCCCCGCAGTTGCCGCGCCCCGCGCAGCTCCCCGCCGCCGTCAACGACTTCACCGGCCGCAAAGAGGTCGCCGTACGGCTCCGCACGCTGCTGTCGGCCCAGTCGTCGGCGCAGTCGTCGGCCGAGGGCATGCCCGTGATCGCGGTCTCCGGCATCGGCGGCGTGGGCAAGACCGCGCTGGCCGTTCACGTCGCGCACCTGGCCGAGGACCTGTTCCCCGACGGCCAGCTCTATGCCGACCTGCGCGGCTACACCGACGAGGCGACCGTGCCCGAGTCGGCGCTCGGCGGGTTCCTGCGAGCCCTCGGCATCCCCCCGGACATCGTCCCGGACGGGCTGCCGGAGCGCGCCGCGCTCTACCGGTCGATCCTCGCCGACCGCCGCATCCTCGTGCTGCTCGACAACGCCCGCGACGCCGAACAGGTCAGCCAGCTGCTGCCGGGCTCGCCCGGGTGCGCGGCCATCGTGACGAGCCGCGGCAAGCTGGCCGACCTGCCCTCCGCGCGGCTCATCGACCTCGACGTGATGGAACCGGGCGAGGCGCTGTCGCTGTTCGCGTCGGTGGCCGGGGCCGAGCGCGTGTCGGCCGAGCACGGCGCGGCCATGGACGTGGTGGCCGCCTGCGGGTTCCTGCCGCTGGCGGTGCGCATCGTGGCCGCCAGGCTGGCCGCGCGCCCCTCCTGGACGGTCGCCTCGCTCGTGCCCAGGCTGGCCGACGAGCAGCGCCGCCTCGACGAGCTGCGCGTGGGCAACCTGGCCGTCGAGGCCACGTTCGCGCTCGGGTACGGCCAGCTCGCGCCGGCCCAGGCGCGTGCCTTCCGCCTGCTCTCGCTGTCAAAGGGGCCCGACATCTCCACGGGGGCGGCGGCGGCCGTGCTGTCGGTGAGCCAGTTCGAGGCGGAGTCCGTACTGGAGTCCCTTGTGGACGCGAGCCTGCTCGAGGCGCCCGCGCCCGGCCGCTACCGCTTCCACGACCTGCTCAAGCTGTTCGCCAGGCGCCAGCTGGACAAGACCGAGCCGCCCGAGGCCAAGGCGCGGGCCCTGCACCGGCTGCTCGGCTTCTACCTGGCCTCGGCCCAGTCCGCGCACAGCCTGGCCTACGAGGGCAGCATGATCCCGGCCAACATCGTGACGATCAGCGAGGGGCTGTCGTTCACCAGCGTGGACGAGGCCGTGGCCTGGCTGATCGCCGAGGGCGACTCGCTGTTCGCGGCCATCAACCAGGCCGCCGCGTCGGCCGTCGCCGGCGAGCAGCTGCTGCCCGCCGGAGACCTGCTGGTGGCGATGGAGCCGCTGCTGGAGGCGGGCACGCACACGCGCGAGTTCGCCCAGGGCACGCGCGCCGTGCTGAGCGCCGCGCAACGGCTCGGCGACCAGGGCAGCGAGCTGCGCAGCCGGTACGTGCTCGGCCGGGTGCTGTTCGCCGACAACCAGCTGAAGGCGGCCGAGGGCCACTTCAGGGTCGTCCACGAGCTCTCCACGGCCCGCGGCGAGAAGATCGTCACCGGTGAGGTGCTGAACGCCCTGGCCGTCGTCGTCGGCAGGCAGCGCCGCCACATCGAGGCGCTGGAGCTGTTCGACGCGGCGATGCGGTTCTACCGGGCCAACGACGTGCCGGCCGGCGAGGCGCTGGTGCTCAGCTACTCGGCCCGCGACCACCTGGGGCTCGGCCGCCCCGCGGACGCGATCGCGGCGGCGGAGAAGGGCCTGGCCCTGTTCACCGAGATCGGCAGCGGCGCCGGGACCGCCCGCGCCCGCTACCACCTCGGCATCGTGCTGTCCCGGGTCGGCCGGCTCACCGAGGCCGTCCACCACCACGCCGAGTGCCTGGCCTTCTTCCGGGCCAGCAAGCAGCGCGTCTGGGAGCAGCGGGTCTGCTCCCGGCTGGCCGAGACGTTCATCGCCGCCGGACGCCACCCCGAGGCCGTGCGCCACGCGGAGCAGGCGCTGGTGGTCTCCCGCGAGATCGGCCACCCGTACGGCGAGGCGCTGTCGCTCACGGTGCTCGGCAAGGCGCTGCGCGGTCTGGGCAGCACGACCAGGAGCCTGGAATGCCTACGGCAGGCGTTCGAGATCTTCTCCCGGCTCGGCGCCCCCGAGGCCGGGGACCTCAAGGCCCTGATCGAGGCCATCCCCGCCGAAGGGGCCGTCGTCGAGTCCTGAGTACAGCTCATCGTCCAGACGTGTCATCCACACATGGTTGATCAAGGCTGTCCTTAGGCCGTCACGAATATGTCGTGATGCAGCCCGGCCGGTCATCTGTCGCCACCACGCGTCGCTAGGGGGCCCGGTTATCCGGATGCTCCGCGTAGTGGCTAGCCGCCTCACCTTAGACGACCGGCCGGACCTGACACGGCCCTCGAACCCCCCGGGGTCCGTGTCTTGGCCATGAGCCTCCACCCGAGCGCTCAACGTCCAATTGACGGGCGATTAAAGCAGGAAGTAACCCTCCGCGATCAGCGGCCTGACCGCGTCGGAGTCGAGGATCTCACCGTCGCCGACCAGCTCGGCGATCACGTTGAGCAGGGGGCCGAGGGCCAGCTCGCCGTCGCAGACCCCGGCCAGCGCGGCCTCCACCGTGCCGACCTCCCTGCTGCGGCGCAGGCCCTGCGTCTGGCGCAGCACGATGCGGATGGGGTCCTCCGCGCCCGGCAGGCCGGTGCGCTCGTCGAGCAGGCCGTCGGCGGTGCGCAGGAGCGCCGTGTCCAGCTCCTTGGCGCGGTGCGCGGTGGCGATGGCGTCGAGCACGGAGTCCACGTAGTCGCCGACCGGGAGCGAGACCAGGTGGTCCAGGTGCTCGACGCGGACGACCGGGTCGAGCGTGCCAGAGTTGCGCATGGTGATCCAGCCGAACCCGATGCCCTCGACCTTCCGCTCGTCGAACCAGGCCAGCCAGCGGTCGTAGTGCTCGGCGTACGCCTCCGTGCCCTGCTCGGCGGCGTCCCTGAGCCAGAGCTCGACGTACTCGGCCGGGTCCTGCACGTCGCGCTGGACCACCCAGGCGTCGCAGCCGGTCTCGCGCAGCCAGCCGCCCACGCGGTCGTGCCAGTCCTCGCCCTCGACGTGCAGCCAGTTGGCCAGGAAGTGGGCCTGGCCGCCGGGGTTGAGGCGGCCGGGCGTGCGGCGTACGAGGTCGCGGCAGAAGCCGTCGCCACCGGCCTCGCGGTAGGTCAGGCCGCCCCCGGGACCGATGACGAACGGGGGGTTGCTCACGATCAGGTCGAACAGCTCGTCCTCGACCGGCTCGAACATCGACCCCGTACGTGCCTCCACGCCGGAGACGCCGGACAGCTCCCAGCTCAGCCTGGCCAGCTCGACGGCCCGCGGGTTCACGTCGGTGGCCACGATGTGCTCGGCCCGCCCGGCCAGGTGCAGCACCTGCACGCCGCAGCCGGTGCCGAGGTCGAGCGCGCGCCCCACCGGACGGCGGGTGGCGAGCTGCGCCAGGTTGGCCGAGGCGCCGCCGGCGCCGACCACGTGGTCAGGACGCAGCGCCGGGTCGCCGGGGCGCACCTTGCGGTCGGAGACGAGGTAGCCGCCGGTCTCCCAGGGCTGCAGGTGCACGGTCGCGCTCACCTGGTCGCCGTCGGCCCTGACCAGCCCCGAGTCGAGGACCTCCGGGGCGAGGGACGCGGCGGGGACGGGAACGCCTAGCCACCACAGCCTGATCGACGCCGCCAGCGGATCGAGGTCGGCGGTGGCGCGCAGGGCCGGCACCAGCTCCTCCCTGGCCAGGGCCGAGGCCGCCATGCTGCCCAGCCGCTCGCGTACGCCGTCGATCGTGTAGTCGGTCTCCAGGAGGTGATGGCGCAGTCGTTCCACAAGCCCATCCTTTCACCACGGACACTCCCGCATGGCCCGATACCGACGGTGCTCACCCGGTTTGCCGACACTGACAGTGCTCATACTGTTACTTAGACACCCAAGCGTTCTGCAAGCGGCGGACAAGTAGTGAGCGGTATCTCTAGGGATGTCGCCACGTCGCCCCGAGGAGCGGACCCATGCTGATCCCTTGCTTGGCCTGCGAGTCCCGGTTCGGACCTGACGAATACTTCCGCGCCTGCTCCGACTACAACCGCGGCATGGACCTGGTGTCCTGGACGTGCCCGCGCTGCGGCAACCGCGACGATCTGCGGGTGCTGCCCGGCGAGCTGGGGTTCGGCTATCCGCATCGGGGCAGGTTCGACGTGCACGACCGGGTCCGCGTGCCCGGCCTGCGCAGGCACCGCGGCGACCTGCGGCTGGACATCTCGCTCGACCGGGCGAGCTGGCGCGTCCACACCCGCCTCCGCCAGCCCGCATAACGGCCCGGGCGGATCAGGCGAACGGCAGGGCGGGCACGCAGGCGTGGGCGGGCCGCTCGCCGCGCAGCAACCGGGCGATGTCCTCCACCAGCATCCCGGCCAGCTCCTCCCGGCTCTCCCCCGTGGCCTCGCCGAGGCGGGGCGTCAGCACCACGTTCGGCAGGCGCGTCAGGGGGTGGGCCGGATCGAGCCACTCGCCCTCGAAGTGGTCGAGCCCCGCGCCGCCCACCTGGCCCTGGCGCAGCGCGTCGACCAGCGCCGTCAGGTCGTGCAGCGCGCCGCGCGAGGTGTTGAGGTAGATGGAGCCCGGCCGCATCGCGCCGAACTCGGGGTAGCCGAAGAAGCCCCGCGTCTCCCCGGTCAGCGGCACGTGCAGCGACACCACGTCCGCCTCCGCCAGCAGGCCGGGCAGGGTGTGGGTGGCCTCGGGGACGAACGGATCGCAGGTGATCACCCGCAGGCCCAGGCCCTCGCAGCGCCAGCGCACGGCCCTGCCGACGCGGCCCAGGCCCACGATGCCGAGCGTCCTGCCGCTCAGCCGCCTGCCGCGGTGGCGCTGGGCAGGCGGCACCTTGCCGACGCGCCCCTGGCGCACCTCCCGGTCCGCGGCCACGATGTTCCGGCTGACGGCGAACATCAGCGCGAGCGTGAGCTCGGCCACCGACTCGGGGTCGCGGTCGGCGGCGTGCAGGACAGTCACCCCGTACTCGGCGGCCAGCGCCAGGTCCACGCTGGTGGTCGGGCCCATGACGGCCACCACGTCGAGGGGCAGGGCGAGCACCGACGTGCGAACCTGGTCGCCGTCGGTGATGAGCACGGTCGCGCCGGTCTCGATGACCAGGTCGGCGAGCTGCTCGTCGGTGAAGCCGAGGCTGGGACGCGCGGGAACCTCGGCCAGGTCGGCTACCTCGCCCAAGCGGGCGAGCGCGCTCTCCGGCATAGCGGGCAGTGCCAGCGCCCGAGGTCGAGTCACAAGTGGACAATAACACCACAGACGGTGCCCGGATCATCGCTCCCCGCGCTGGTCAGGCCCCTTGCGGGGGCCTGTCATTGCTGGCGGAGGCTCTGCCAGGCGGCGGCGCCCAGCCCCTTGATCTCCTCTTCCGTGGGCGTGTGGGCGCCCGCGAACCACAGGCGGCACATCTCCTGCGCGGGCCCCAGCCACAGCACGTAGCACATGGTCGGGTGGACGGGCTGGAGCAGGCCGTTCTTCATGTGCGGCCGCCACCAGTCGGAGACCTGGCGGAAGAACCCGCGCCGGGCCTCGGCCACCTCCGCGCCGCCCGGCTCGTGCTTGCGCGGCGGTCGCTCGCTGACCAGCAGCCTGGCCCTCTCCGGGTGCTCGCCGGCCCACCGCATGTGGAAGGCCACGACGGCCTCGATGCCGTCGCGGGCCTCCTCGTGGCTGACCAGCTCGGCGAGGAAAGCGGCCTGGTAGGCGGTCAGGATCTCCGCGTACAGCACGCCGAAGACATGCTCTTTGCTGGCGAAGTGGTGGTAGAAGCTGCCGACGCTGACGCCGCTCTCCTCGCGGAGGCTGGCCAGCGTGGTGGCCGAGACCCCGTCCTGACTGAAGCGGCGGAGGGCACCCTCGATGATGCGGGTACGGCCGTCGCGTCCGTTCTTGGCACTCTTCACGCTGTCAATGGTGTGCCAACAGAACCTTGTTCCGCAAATAGGCCGAGTGGATCGATCATAGCGGTCACCTCCACCGATCCGGAAGTCACCTTCATCTCGGCGTCCGGCCAGAGCCGGCGGACGAGTCTCAGGACGCGCCGGTTCTCCCCCAGCACGTCCATGCCCACGGTCCGCGCACCTCGTACGGAGGCCCTGAGCAGCAGCACGTCGATCAGCCTGGGCCCGATCCCCCGGCCCTGCCACTGGTCGGCCACGACCACGGCGACCTCCACGTCAGTGCAGCCGCCCCTGAAGCTCATGGCGTGGCCGACGATCTCACCGCTCTCCGCGATCGCGACGAGCGCGTCGCGGCGCTCGTCCAGCGCGAGCAGCGTGCGCACCAGCCCCGCGGCGGGGGTGCTGACGCCGGTGAAGAAGCGGAGCGTCTGCGTGTGGAGCGACAGCCCCGCCAGGAAGCGTCTGATCCGTTCCTCGTCGTCCGGGCGCGCGGGGCGGATCTGGGTTCCCTGCATAGACTCAGCCTGCCCGCGAGCGCTGAGTCTGTCAAATGAACTCAGATATAATGGGGCAATGAACGTTCCCTTCCGGGTGGACAACTGCTCGATCGAGCGCACCCTGGACATCGTCGGGGAGAAGTGGACCTTCCTGGTGCTGCGCGAGGCGTTCAACGGCGTGCGGAGGTTCGCCGACATGCAGGCGATCACCGGCGCCCCCCGCCAGGTGCTCAGCGCCCGGCTGGCCCGGCTGGTCGACGAGGGCCTGCTGCGCAAGGAGCCCTACCGCGAGCCCGGCCAGCGGCAGCGCGACGAATACCGGCTCACGGACAAGGGCCGCGACCTCTATCCCCTCCTGGTCGCGCTCATGCACTGGGGTGACAAATACCTGGCGGACGAGGACGGGCCGGCGGTCCTGCTGACCCACCGCGACTGCGGGGCCCCCATCGAGCAGCATTTCCGGTGCGCGGACGGCCACGACGTGAGCGGGCCGCGCGAGGTGACCCCGGTGCCGGGTTCGGGGGCCCAGCTCAGAAGCGCCTAGGCGCGTGAGGGGGCACCCCCTCCGGTGCCTACCCTTGAAGCGTGTACCGGTTCCTGCTGACGCCCCGATGGCTCGCGCTCCACGTGGTGGTGCTGCTGGTCATCCCCGCCTTCGTGTTCCTCGGGCGGTGGCAGTTCGGGCGCTTCGAGGAGCGCTCGGCCAACAGCGAGCGGGTCACGGCCAACATCGAGGCCGCGCCGGTGCCGCTGGAGCGGCTGGCGGTCCCGGGGCGGCAGGTCCGCGCGGACGACCGGTACAGGAAGGTCACGGTCTCGGGCACGTACGACCCGTCCCACGCCCTCCTCGTACGCCGGCGTCCCCAGGAGGGCCAGAACGGCTTCTACGTCCTGACGCCCCTCGTCACCGGCAACGGCACGGCGGTGATCGTCAACAGGGGCTGGGTCAAGGCGGGCGCCACCGCCGACGCCACGCCCGAGGTGCCCGCTCCGCCCACAGGACAGGTAAATGTCACCGGGCGGCTACGGCTCAGCGAGACCGAGGACTCCAGCGGCATCCGGGAGCGCTCCGGGCTGCAGGCCGGGCAGGTGCTGCTGATCAACGCCGACAAGATCGGCAAGGGGCTGCCGTACCGGCTGGTGGGCGGCTACGTGGAGCTGACCGAGCAGACGCCCCCGCCCGCCACGGCGCCGGCCCCGGTGCCCGAGCCTGACGTGGGCGCGGGCGGCGGCCTCAACCTGGCCTACGGGGTCCAGTGGTGGCTGTTCATCGGCATCGCCCTGGCCGGCTGGGTCCTGCTGATCCGCCGCGAGGTGGCCGAGCGGAAGGCCGGCGATTCGTCCAAGGAGTCTGTCACCGCCGCCAATTAAGGTGTTGAGCGTGATCCGCCACATTGAGTTCGCCAACATCTTCAACTTCCGCGACGTAGGTGGATATGCCGCCCATGACGGGCGCACCGTCCAATGGCAGCGGCTCTACCGGGCCGACGCGCTCGGCTGGCTGGCCGGAGACGATCTCAGGACCTTCCGCGAGCTGCGCGTGCGTACGGTCATCGACCTGCGGCATGCGTACGAGATCGAGAAGGGGGGCCGCGTCCCGGACGCCGAGGGGCAGAACTACCAGAACCTGCCCATCGAGGGGCGCCGCTGGGACGTCACGGTCTACGACGAGAAGAGCGGGGTCGGGCGATACCTCGCCGACCGCTACCTGGAGACGACCGAGGACGGCGTCGAGAACCTCAGGACGGCCCTGGAGACGATCGCGCGGGCCGACAACGCCCCTGTGGTGATCCACTGCGCGGCCGGCAAGGACCGCACCGGGGTGCTCGCCGCGCTCGTCCTGTCACTGGTGGGCGTGGGCGAGGACGACATCGTGGCGGACTACGCGCTCACCGGGCTGGCCACCGAGCGGTTCGTCGCCAGCTGGCGCAGCAGGCACCCCGACGCGTCCACGTGGCCGGGGTTCGGCCTGGCGCCCGCGGAGGCCATGCGCCTCTTCCTCGGCGACCTGACGGCGCGGCACGGCTCGATCGAGACGTATGTCACACAAGTCCTGAACATTTCCCCGGCCACCATTTCCGACTTACGCGGCCACCTGCTGACTGAACCGGGCTCCGAGGGGTAGTGGCAGGCCGGGTCCCACCTGCTGCGTCCAGGTGAGCGGCCCATCCCTGGCCTGGGATCGCCTGTCGGCCCCCCTCCCGGCGGTCCCGGGTCGAAGATCTCGGATACCCAACGGATACGTCGCAGCTTGTTCGACGTTATCCCGCCGTCGTACGGTTACCTGCGTGACTACGCCGCTGCTCCCCGACCCTGACCCGAGGCGGCGCGACTACGTGATCATCTCCGCCGACGATCACCTGATCGAGCCTCCCGACCTGTTCGAAGGGCGGCTGCCGGAGAAATATGCCGAGGTCGCGCCCAAGGTCGTGGATACGGAGGCGGGCCACCAGGTCTGGCGCTACGGCGGGGCGACATACCCGTGCGCCGGCATCGACGTGGGCGCCGGGCTCCCCCGCGAGCAGCGCACGCTCGACCCCATCAGGTTCGAGAACATGCGCCCCGGCTGCCACGACATCGAGGCCCGCGTCCAGGACATGGACGTGGCGGGCATCTGGGCCGCGCTGTGCTTCCCCGGCATGCTGGCCGGGCAGTCCGGCATGCCGTTCGCCAGGACCCGCGACCAGGAGCTCGGTCTGGCCCTGGTCAAGGCGTGGAACGACTGGCACATCGACGTCTGGGCCGGCACCTATCCCGAGCGCATCATCGGCCTGCAGCTCCCGTGGCTGCCCGATCCCGACGTGGCCGCCAAGGAGATCCGCGCCAACGCCGCCCGCGGCTTCAAGGCCGTGGTCTTCCCCGAGTTCCCGACCCGGCTGCGGCTGCCGTCGATCCACTCCGGCCACTGGGACCCGTTCTTCGCCGCCTGCGAGGAGACCGGCACGGTGGTCGCCCTGCACACGGGCGCCTCGTCATGGTCCCCGGTGCCCTCGCCCGACACGCCCATCGAGGCCATCACCACGCTGATGCCGACCAGCGCGATGTTCGCCTGCGCCGACTGGCTCTGGTCGGGCGTGCCGCTGCGCTTCCCCTCGCTGCGCCTCCTCATCGTCGAGGGCGGCGTGGGCTGGCTGCCCATGCTGGCCGAGCGCGCCGACTACGCCCTCGACCACCCGGTCGCGGGCGAGGCATCGTGGGAGGGCGGGCTCAAGCCCAGCGAGGTGCTGCGCCGCAACTTCTTCTTCGGCACGCTCGACGACCACGCGCTGTCCGGCGTGCGGCTCGCGGTCGGGCTCGACCACGTGCTGCAGGAGAGCGGCTACCCGCACTCCGACTCGACCTGGCCCGACACGCAGAAGTCCGTGGCGCGCAATCTCGGAACGCTCCCGCCCGCCGACATCGCCAGGGTCGCCTACGGCAACGCCGCCCGCCTCTTCGGCCACCCGCTGCCCTCACGCGCCTGGCTGCGGATGGAGGAGATCTAGCCCTCTTCCTCGACCAGCCTGGCCTGGATGACGTTGCGCTCGTGCTCGACGTAGCGGCCGCTCTCGCCGAGCAGCGTGGCGGCGAGCCACAGGAACACGCCGAAGTCGTCGACCACGCCGACCATCACCAGGAAGTCGGGCACCACGTCGACGGGTGACAGGATGTAGACCACGCCGAGTCCGAGCATGGCCAGCTTGCTCTTGCCCATGCCCGCGTACTGTCCGCGCATGACCGCGCCGACCATCCGCGGGATCGCCCGGACCCTGGTCATCAGGCCGGGCGACCCCGGCTTGGTCACGTCGCGGTAAGTCCGCCAGGCCGCCGCTGCCCGTGCTGCCTTCGCCATCATGAGGAACCCCCTACCCCCGGCTTCTCACGACATAACGCGTCGGGACCGCCACGAGTTCCTGGCCTGCTCCCGGTAGGGGTCAGCGCAGCGCCGCGTGCTCGAACGGCCTGGCCCGCTCGATCTGCGCGGCCACCCGGACGGGCAGGTCCTCCCTCCCGGCCGCCACCGCCACCGCGGAGCCGCCGGGTCGTAGGGGTTGCGCGTGAACCCGAACGCCACCGGCCTCGGCCAGCTCCCGCGGCGAGACCCGGCCGTCCTTGACCGCCTGCGCCTGTCCGACCGCGTCCAGCCTCAGCACGTCGTCCTTGACCGCCTGCGCTGTCCGACCGCGTCCAGCCTCAGCACGTCGTGCAGGGCCCCCTACTACCCTCGTGGGGCCAGGGCTCGCACGGCCTGCTCTATGGAGATCTCACCGCCCGGGACGGGGGCGAGGACGGGGGTGTCGAGGCCGTTGTCCACGTACTCCTGGATCCTGGCCCGGCAGGTGGCCGCGTCGCCGTGCACGATCAGGGCGTCGACCACCTCGTCGGGGATCGCCTTGAGCGCCGCCTGGCGGTCGCCGGCCTGCCATGCCTCGTGCATGGGCCGCAGCACCTCGCCCCGCCCCAGCCAGTCGTGGAAGGCGGCGTACACCGGGACGGTCAGGTAGGTGGCCAGCATCCACCTGGCCATCTCGCGCACGCGGTCGACGTCCTCGCTGACGCAGACGAACAGGCGGGCGATCAGCTCGGTGCCCTCCCCGATCTCGGCGCGCACCTTGCGCACGTCGTCGGGCGAGAGCCAGTTGGTGATCGCGCCGTCGGCCTCCGCCGCGGCCAGGTGGAGCATCCTGGGCCGCAGCGCGGCCAGCACGATCTTCGGCGGGAGCTCGGGGGCCCGCTCCAGCTTGAACCCCTTGATCTCGAACGTCTCGTACGTCTCCGAGACCTTCTCCCCGGCCAGCGCCTTCTTCAGGAAGCGCAGCGTGTCGCGCGTGCGCGCGTACGGCTTGTCGAACCGCCCGGCGTTCCACCGCTCGACGATCGCCGGCGACGAGGCGCCGATGCCCAGCACGAACCGCTCAGGCGCCAGGTCGGCCAGCGTGGCCGCGGACATGGCCAGCAGCCCCGGGCCGCGTGTCGAGACGGGCACGATGGCGCTGCCCAGCCTGATCCCCGGCGCCCACTGCGCGGCCATCGCCAGCGGCACGAACCCGTCGGCCCCGTTGACCTCGGCGGACCACGCGTCGGTGTAGCCCAGCTCGGGCAGCTCCGCGATCAGCTCCTGCGACTTCGACAGCGGGCGATCGTAGAAGGGGATGGTCATGCCCCAGTTGCGACTCATTCACGGCCTCCAAGCGCGTCCGCAGCGGCCGCTCCACCCTACCAACCGACCGGTATGGCGTCCTAGGCTCGCAACTCGTGGACCGCCGCGATGAAGTCCTTCGTGATCCCCCTCAACCCGGGCAGATGTGACAACCCGACCAGCCGGTCCACCAGCGGCACCGTCACCTCGATCAGCCGGTACGTACGCGCGCAGCCCGGCGAGGTGTCGTGCACCCAGAACAGCACCATGCCCATGGACAGCAGCCAGAGCAGCTCGGGCAGCTCCTCACGCAGCTCGGCGTTCATGCGGTCCCGCGACCCCTCGACGACCTGGCGGTAGATCTCGATGGAGGCCTCACGGGCCGGGGACGACTGCTTGCTGAACGGGCTCAGCGGGTTGGTGGGCTCGGCCGCGTGCTTGAAGAACTTCACGGCGAACTCGTGGTAAGGCTCGGAGACGCGTACCCACTCGCGTAGCACCCCGCTCAACCTGGCCGCGAACGACGTCTCGGTGGCCAGGAACTCCCTGCATGCCTCCTCGTGCTCGGCCTGGGCGCGGTCGTAGTACGCCTGGATCAACGCCTCCTTGCTCTCGAAGTAGTAGTAGGCGTTACCCACGGACACCCCAGCCTCGGCGGCGATGGCACGCATCGTGGTCGCGTCGAAACCGCGCTCCCTGAACAACCGCAATGCCGTCTCGACGATGACGTCTCGGGTGCTCTCCGATCCTCGGTTTCGGGCTTCGGACACGTTCGTCACTTTACGTCGTGATCGGGCGTCGGGCAGAAAACCCGCTCATCAGGCTGCTGTCCCTCTGTTGTGTCTGGTCAGGGCCATAGCAGCAGTCCAACCTAGCAGGTTTTGCAGTCCAAGGTCATGTAGCCGCACGGTGATCACCGCCACAAGGCAAAGTTGCACCTGCGGCATGAGTTATCTCCTGCGAAAGGTGGGATTGTCGTTTCAGGCGGAAGGGCTATTTCCGCGAAAAGGCATCGACATGTGGATACGTGGAACAGTGCGCCTCGCAGTAGTCGCACTCCTCGGCATTGAGATAACCATAATCGCGCTGGCCTCGGCCGCTTCAGCCGCCACCCACCCCGAAGGGTCGGCTGCGCCGGACAGCCAAAAATCGGCCGAGTCCGAGGGCTCGGAGCAGGAGTCCGGGTCGGACCCGGGCCGGACCTGGGCGTTCGATCGGCTCATGGCGGCCGGTGAGGACATCACCGCCACCCCGGGCTGGCCCTTCAGCGACTCGACCGACGAACAGGAGGGACCGCCCGACGACTGGACGCCGCCCCGCCTGCACGGGCCCGCGCAGCTGACGGTCATCGACCCGCCGGCGATGGCACCGCGATCTCCGGCCACCAGATCCGCCAAGAGCCGCGTACGTACCAGAGTGGCCCGAATGCCCCGGGTACGGCCGCGCGCGGCGCTCAGGCGCTCTGAAGTCGATCTGACGCGTGTCCTGCCGCGCTTCGGGGCCATGCACATGTCCCACGGCCTGGCCACCGGCTGGCTGAGGAGCGGGGGCGTGCGGATGAAGTCGACCGGCAACTGCTCCAGCAAGCACGTGCACCACTGCACGTCGCTCGACTCGGTGCGGACCGGGACCATCGCCCGGATGATCGAGCTGAAGCGCGAGAGCGGCTGCCCGATCATGGTGACGGGTGGCACGGAAGCGGGCCACGCGCCCGGGCAGTACAGCCACGGCAACGGCTACAAGCTCGACATCTCTCACAACACCTGCATCGACCGGCACATCACGCGTTACCACGCGAAGGCCGGCGTGCGCAGCGACGGGGCCCGGCTCTACCGTTCCGGCTCAGGCACCGTCTTCGCCGACGAGAGCGACCACTGGGACATCCTCTTCCGGTGACAGAGCCCGGGTGAGGGTACGCCGTGCGGGGAGCGCACGGCGTCACACCACCTGGACGGCACCGGACGGCGGACGCCGTGCGGAACGCACGGCGTCACACCATCCGGATGAGGTTACAGCTCGCCCGCGACCAGCTCGGCGATCTCCGCCGCGTTGAGCGCCGCGCCCTTGCGCAGGTTGTCACCGCACACGAACAGGTCGAGCGTGTTGGGGAAGTCGATCGCCTGACGGATGCGGCCCACGTAGGTCGGGTCGTTGCCCACCACGTCGAGAGGCGTCGGGTAGACCCCGTTGGCCGGGTCGTCCATGAGGACCACCGTCGGCGCCGCCTCCAGGACGCGGTGCGCGTCGGCGACCGTGATCTCACGCTCGAACCGCGCGTGCACGGCCAGCGAGTGAGTCGTGATCACCGGCACGCGCACGCAGGTCGAGGAGACCTTGAGGTCGGGGATGCCGAGGATCTTGCGGGACTCGTTGCGGAGCTTGAGCTCCTCGGAGGCCCAGCCGCCGTCCTTGTAGGAGCCGGCCCACGGCACCACGTTGAACGCGATCGGCGCGGGGAACGGCGAGTCGTCGGGCAGCTTGTTGGCCAGCACCTTGCGTACGTCACCGGCCGCCTGGCCGATCGTGCGGTCGCCCGCCAGCGCCTCGACCTCGTCGTAGAGCCGCGCCGAGCCCGCCACGCCGGCGCCCGACACCGCCTGGTAGGAGGCGACGACCAGCTCCGTGAGCGTGAACTCGGCGTGCAGCGCCCCCATGGCCGCCATCATCGACAGCGTCGTGCAGTTGGGGGTCGAGATGATGTTGCGCGGCCGGTTGCGCGCGTCGAGCGGGTTGACCTCGGGCACGACCAGCGGCACGTCCGGCTCCATCCGGAACGTCCCCGACTTGTCGATCACGATCGCGCCGCGCTCGGCCGCGATCGGCACCCAGACCGCCGACACCTCGTCCGGCACGTCGAAGATCGCGATGTCGATGCCGTCGAACACCTCGGGCGCGAGGGCCTGCACCACGACGTCCTCGCCGCGCACCTGGAGCACCTTGCCCGCCGAACGCGGCGAGGCGACGAGACGGATCTCGCCCCAGATGTCCTCACGCGACGACACGATGTCGCGCATCACGGTGCCCACGGCGCCGGTGGCTCCGATCAGGGCGAGAGTAGGCCTGCTCATCGTCCACTACCTCCGTACACCGTGGCTTCGACCTGGTCGGCGTCGAGCGAGAACGCGCGGTGGGCGGCCTGCACGGCCGTGTCGACACCGTCCTGCTCGACGACCACCGAGATGCGGATCTCCGAGGTGGAGATCATCTCGATGTTGACCCCCGCGTCGGCGAGGGCCGCGAAGAACGTCGCCGTGACGCCGGGGTGCGAGCGCATGCCCGCGCCGATCAGCGACACCTTCCCGATCTGGTCGTCGAAGAGCAGCGACTCGTAACCGATCTGACCCTGGATCTTCTTCAGCGACGACAGCGCCGTCTGGGCGTCGGCCGTCGGCAGTGTGAAGGAGATGTCCGTGCGGCCCGTGGCCGCGGCCGAGACGTTCTGCACGATCATGTCGATGTTGATCTCGGCGTCGGCCAGCGTTTTGAAGATCGAGGCAGCCTCTCCGACCTTGTCGGGGACCCCGACAACTGTGATCTTGGCCTCGCTCCGGTCGTGTGCGACGCCGGAGATGATCGGCTGCTCCATCTCGGTTCCTTCGGTGTAAGGGTCGGAGACGACCCAGGTGCCTTCCTTGGTGCTGAACGAGCTGCGTACGTGAATCGGCAGGTCGAACCGGCGAGCGTATTCGACGCAGCGCAGATGCAGGATCTTCGCGCCGCACGCGGCCATCTCCATCATCTCGTCGTACGAGATCCTGGGGATCTGCCGCGCCGCCGGCACGATGCGGGGGTCGGCGGTGAACACGCCGTCGACGTCGGTGTAGATCTCGCACACGTCGGCCTGCAGGGCCGCCGCCAGCGCCACCGCCGTGGTGTCGGACCCGCCGCGGCCCAGCGTGGTGATGTCCTTGGTGTCCTGCGAGACGCCCTGGAAGCCGGCCACGATCGCGATGTTGCCCAGGTCGATCGCCTCACGGATGCGGCTGGGCGTCACGTCGATGATGCGCGCCTTGCCGTGGATGGAGTCGGTGATCACACCTGCCTGCGAGCCGGTGAACGAACGGGCCTCGTGGCCGAGGTTGGCGATCGCCATCGCCAGCAGGGCCATCGAGATGCGCTCGCCCGAGGTCAGCAGCATGTCGAGCTCGCGGCCCGGGGGCAGCGGCGACACCTGCTCGGCCAGGTCGAGCAGCTCGTCCGTCGTGTCGCCCATCGCGGAGACGATCACGACCACGTCGTTGCCGGCTTTTTTCGTCGCGACGATCCGCTGCGCGACCCGCTTGATGCAGGACGCGTCGGCGACGGACGAACCACCGTACTTTTGCACAACGAGCGCCACGAGAGTCTCCCGGTTTGGACTGTGAGGTGCCAGTCTACTGGGGGCTTCTCATGAACCCGATGAGCCGTACCACTATCTGGACGATCAGACGGTGGTCTCCTCGGCGACGTCCAGACGCGAGTGCGCGGCCAGAGCCTGGAGGGCGCGCATCGCGGCGCCCGCGTGGTTGCCCCAGGTGTTGAAGTAGGAGTACTGCCACCACCAGAGCGCCTCGTGGGGCCGCCCCGCGTGGTAGTGGCGCAGGCCGTGGATGAGATCGGCGGCGACCGCGGTCAGGTCGTCCGAGAGCCGGTAGGGCGTGACGCCGGTGTCCTTGTACGGGTCGAACACCTCGGCGTAGTCGTCGACCGGCCGCAGCCGCTCGGCCAGCGCGGTGCGGACGCCGTCGATGTCGGGGTCCTCGCTCATGGCCGGCTCGTAGTTGCCCGCGAGGATCACGTCGCGGTTGGCCCCGAGCTTGGCGCCCGCCAGGCTGACCTGCGCGACCTCCACCAGCAGCAGCGACCAGATGGCGTCGCCGCCCTCGCCGCCGGCGACCCTGGTCAGGCCGTCGACGTAGTCCTGCGCGTGCCCGGAGATCTCTTCGGCCAGCGCGTTCCACTGGTCAGACATCCAGCAGCCTCCGTCCTTCGAAAGCGCGGCCCAAGGTCACCTCGTCGGCGTATTCGAGGTCACCGCCCACAGGCAGACCGCTGGCCAGTCGTGTCACTTTGATGCCCATCGGCTTGACCAGACGGGCGAGGTAGGTAGCCGTCGCCTCGCCCTCGAGGTTGGGATCGGTGGCGAGGATGAGCTCGGTGACCCGACCATCCGCCAGACGTGTCATGAGCTCGCGGATGCGCAGGTCGTCGGGGCCGACGCCGTCGATCGGGCTGATCGCGCCGCCGAGCACGTGGTACGTGCCACGGAACTCGCGCGTCTTCTCGATCGCGACGACGTCCTTCGACTCCTCCACCACACATATCACGTGGGTGTCGCGGCGCGGGTCACGACAGATCCGACACTCCTCTTCGGAGGCCACGTTTCCGCAGACGCGGCAGAAACGGACCTTCTCCTTGACCTCCAGCAGCGCGTGCGCGAGCCGCTTGACGTCGGCCGGATCGGCCGCCAGCAGGTGGAACGCGATCCGCTGCGCGCTCTTGGGACCGACGCCGGGCAGCAGGCCCAGCTCGTCGATCAGGTTCTGGACGACCCCCTCGTACATGCCTAGAACCCTGGCAACTGTCCGAGACCGCCGCCACCCAGACCCTGGGCCAGCGGGCCGAGCTTCTCCTGCTGCAGATCGGCCGCGGCGCGGACGGCGTCGCGGACGGCCGCGATCACCAGGTCGGCGATCGTGTCCGCGGTGTCCTGCGCGTCCCCGGCGTCGATCACGCTCGGGTCGATCCTGAGCTCCAGCAGCTCCCCTGAGCCGTTGACCACGGCCGTGACAAGGCCACCGCCCGATGAGCCCTCGATCTGCGCGTCGTTGAGCTCCTGCTGGGCGCTCACAAGCTGCTGCTGCATGAGCTGGGCCTGCTCCAGCAGCTGCTGCAGGTTGACATCCCCTGGGTTCACCGTCGTGCGCTCCTCGTGGCTCCGGTTCTTGACTGCCACGAGCCTACGGGGTTTGGGCGTCGTCCTGTACTGGTGCAGCCCTACCTGGGATGTTTTTTGGCCGGATCTCGGCCCCCCTCCAGCGTCCGAGACCCGGCCACCACGTCGGCGGAGCGGCCGCACCACGCCGACGCGTTGCCACAAGAAGTTAGCGACCCTGACGTTGCACACACGTTGCGTTCATTCAATCACCCTGTGCAATCCCCCCTTAGGGGTTGCGCCGACCGCCCGCAGGACGGATGCTCTTTGTTGACTACTTGGAGTGACCGATGAGTTACGCAGACCTCGACGCGTACTCGCGCCTGCTACGCGGAGCGCACGAAGCGGCGGCGGCCGGCCGCGTTCCCCCGGAGCTGCCCCGCCGCCTGATCACCGCCTCCTGGGAGCGGTCGCTGGAGGCCGGGATCGACCCGGAGGGCAAGAGCGCGCCCCTGGTCTACGACCTTTCCCACATCAAGGACGTCCGCCAGGCGCACCCGTTGCGGCCGTTGCTGCCCCTCATCGCCCAGACGCTGTCCAGCCTGGCCGACGAGGTCCTGATCGTCACCGACGGCGGCGGACGGGTGCTGTGGCGCGAGGGCAACCACGCGATCATGCGCCGGGCAGACCAGATCGGTCTGGCCGACGGGCACCAGTGGGCCGAGGGCACGGTCGGCACCAACGGCATCGGCACCGCGCTCGAAGCGGGCCGGCCCGTGCACGTCTACTCGGAGGAGCACCTCATGCGGGTGCTGCACATCTGGTCGTGCAGCGCCGCCCCGATCACCGACCCGGACTCGGGCCAGATCGTCGGCTGCGTCGATGTCAGCGGCACCTCGCGCAGCCTGCACCCCGCGACCGTCGCGCTGGTCGCGGCCACGGCCAAGCTCACCGAGACCCAGCTCGCGCTGCGCATGCACGAACGCGACGAGCGCCTGCGCCGCCGCTTCGAGTCCCTGCGCGGGCGGCCCGGGGTCCTGCTGTCGGCCACCGGCCGCGTGCTCTCCGGCGACCCGGCCGGCTCGCTGGGCGAGCGCATCCGCCTGTCCGGCCGGCGGGTGATACTCCAGGACGGTTCCGCCGCCGTGCTGGAGTCGTTCTCCGGCGGCTTCCTCCTGCGTCTCACGCCGTCCGCGGCGCCTCCCACGCTCGTCCTGTCCTTCCTCGGCGAGGGGCAGCCGGTGGCCACGTTCGGCGAGCTCGACCGGCCGCTCTCGCTCCGGCACGCCGAGATCCTGGCCCTGCTCGCGCTGCATCCGCACGGGCTGACGGCCGAGCAGCTCTCGTTCCACCTCTACGGCGACGACGGCAACCCGGTGACCATCAGGGCGGAGATCCACCGGCTGCGGGCCCAGCTCGGGGAGGCCATCGCGGCCAAGCCGTACCGGCTGACCTGCCCGCTGGAGGCCGACTTCCTGGAGGTACGCCGCCACCTGTCGGCCAACGACTCCCGCGCGCTGGCCCCCGCGTACCGGGGCCCGCTGCTGCTCCGATCGGAGTCGCCGGAGATCCGCCGCGAGCGGGACGAGCTGGAGGCGCAGGTACGCGTGTGCCTGCTGCGGCACGGGTCGCCGGACGAGCTGTGGACGTACGCGCAGACCTGCAGCGGCCGGGACGACTACGAGGTCCTGGAGCGCCTGGCCGCCCTTCCCTCCACCGACCCCCGCTCCGCGGCCGCCCGCTCCCGACTCTGCCCCTGACGCTCAGGCACGGTCTCCGGCGCGGTCTTCCAGCGCGGCCTTCGGCGTGGTCTCAGGTGCGATCTCAGGCACGGTCTCCGGCGCGGTCTTCAGTGTGGTCTCAGGCGCGGCCTTCGGTGCGGTCTCAGCTGTGGTCGATCTCGCCGATCACCCGGGCGCCGAGCTCGCGCTCCAGCAAAGCCATGCCGGAGACCGCGTCCACGTCGGCGTCGACGTCGTTCAGGGGGTCGACGTCGTCCGACTCCGGGCCCTTGTTGCGGCTGGGGACGCTCTCCGGGTTGCGGCTGGGGACGCTCTCCGGCCAGGCCGCGGCGCTGCCACGGGCGGCCGGAACGCGCGGACCCGCCTGGGCCGCGGCCCGCGCCGCCGACTTCGCGGCGGCCATCCCGCTGCCGACCGCGACGACGGAGACGGTGTTCGTGGGGTCGGGGGCCGGCGGTGAGCCGGGGCTGAGGTCGTCGGGGGCGTCGGGCCAGGACTCGTCCGTGGTCTGACGTCCGGTGGACCCGGCCGCGGGGTGGCCTGGGCCGGCCTCCTGGGCGTCCCCGTCCTCGTGGGACCCGCCGTGGGAGGCCGTACGCCCCTGGGAAACGTGAGCCCCCGGCTGGGCACCGGAGGCGCCGGCGGGTCCGGGCACGCCGGAGGGGGCGGAAGGCGGACCGGCCGAGCCAGAGGCGGCGTGCGGACCGGTCGAGCCGGAGGCGGCGGCGTGCGAGCCGGCCGAACCTCCCGCCGCGCCATGGCCGCCCGCCGGGCCGCCGTGCGCGGGCGGGCGGGGAGCGCCCCGGGACGCGGAGCCGCCGCCGGGGGCCGGGGAGCCGCCGACGACCGCCTCGACGCGCCACGTGCCGCCGAGCACGTCGCCGAGCGCACCGGCCACGACGGCGTCCTTGCCACCGCCCGTGAAGTTCTTCATCGCGCCGACCTGGGTGAAGCCCAGTGTGACGAGGTTGCCTTCCACGCCCACCACCTGGGCGTTGGTGCTCACGTTCGCCCAGACGACGATGCTGCGCTGCTTGAGCGAGGCCAGCACGGCGGCCCACTGCGCCTGTAGGGCCCCCGCCCCGCTCCCGGTGGGAGCGCCGCCACTGGGCTGTCCGCCGCTTGCCGCCTGGGGCGCGCCGCCTGCCGCTGGGGCCGCCTGTGGCACGGAAGGCGAACCGGGACGAGCCGGCTCAGGCCAGTCGTCACCCCCTGCCGTACCGGAACCGGCGGCAGCCGGACCCTGGCCACCCACCGCCGCTTCACCCGCGCTCCCAGCACTCGCCGGGGCCGGCGCGCCGCCCTGCCCGGACGAGACACCCGGTCGGGGGATGGACACCGAACCGGGATCGGCCGTGCCGGCTGGGCCAGAAACGGCGGAGACAGGCGGGACAGAAGTCACGGAAGGGACGGGTGGGGCGGCGACCCTGGCGGCGGCCATCTGAGCGACAGCCCCACCACGCTCCAGCCGCTCGATACGGGCGAGCAACGCCTCCTCACCCTGCGCGGCCCCCGGAAGCAGGACGCGCGCGCACATCAGCTCCAGCAGCAGCCGAGGCGAGGTGGCCCCGCGCATCTCGGTGAGACCGGCGTTGAAGACCTCGGCCGCGCGCGTGAGCTCCGCCGGGCCCATCGAAGCGGCCTGCTGAACCAGGCGCTCCAACTCGTCGGCGGGCCGGTCGAGCAGCCCGCTCGACGCCGCCTCGGGGACGTTCGCCAGGATGACCAGGTCACGGAAGCGTTCGAGCAGGTCGGAGGCGAAGCGACGGGGGTCGTGGCCGCCCTCGATCACCCGGTTGACCGCGTGGAACACCTGCCCGCCGGCACGCGCCGCGAACGCGTTGACGACCTCGTCGAGCAGGTCGCCGTCGGTGTAGCCGAGCAGGGAGACGGCCTTGGCATAGGTGATGCCGTCCTCCTCGGCCCCGGCGAGGAGCTGGTCGAGGATCGACAGCGAGTCACGCGCCGAGCCCGCGCCCGCCCGTACGACGAGGGGCAGCGCGGTGGGCTCGAAGGGCACGCTCTCGGAGGTGAGGATCTCCTCCAGCAGCCCGCGGAGCGTCGCGGGCGGCATCAGCCTGAACGGGTAGTGGTGGGTACGCGACTTGATCGTGCCGATGACCTTTTCCGGCTCGGTCGTCGCGAAGATGAACTTCAGGTGCGGCGGGGGCTCCTCGACGAGCTTGAGCAGCGCGTTGAAACCCTCCCGGGTCACCATGTGCGCCTCGTCGATGATGTAGATCTTGTAGCGCGCGGAGACGGGGGCGAAGAACGCCCGCTCACGCAGGTCGCGCGCGTCGTCCACGCCACCGTGCGAGGCGGCGTCGATCTCGATGACGTCGAGATGGCCAGGACCGGTGGGGGCGAGCGCGACACACGACTCGCAGACACCGCACGGGTCAGGCGTCGGCCCCTGCTCGCAGTTGAGAGAGCGCGCCAGGATGCGCGCGCTGGAGGTCTTGCCACACCCGCGAGGGCCGCTGAACAGGTAGGCGTGGTTGATCCGCCCCGTACGCAACGCCTGCCGCAGCGGGTCTGTGACGTGCTCCTGACCCTTGACCTCGGCGAACGTCCCGGGCCGGTACTTGCGGTAAAGCGCAAGGCTCATGCGACCATCCCGCCTGCGAGGGGGCTCTCAACGAAGAGACCCCTCGCACACCCGCCAGAGCCCGCTTATCCTTGCTGCCTTCCGGCCCTGGGGAGGTTCACAGGATGACGCCGCGCGAGGGGTCCCTGCACAGTCTAGCCGGATGACGCAGTGCTCGCTCCACACCGGAAAAGGTGGTCTGCACACGCCCAGAAGTCCGGTAAGCTCGTCGGCGGAGGATTCGCCTAGTGGCCGAGGGCGCACGCTTGGAAAGCGTGTATAGGGCAACCTATCAGGGGTTCAAATCCCCTATCCTCCGCGCCTGGTTGAGGCAGTAAACGCGAAGGGGCCGACCCCATCCAAGTCGGCCCCTTTCGCTATTCCGGGCCTCAGTTGGCCTGGCCAGGGCCTCTTTCCGCCTCCCAGCTGAGACCCCCGACTTGGTCGGCCGCGGTGTGACGGGTGTCGTGAGCAGGGCCTTCCACTCGTGCTGGTCGGTGTACGGACTCACAGGCCGGCCGGTCGTCATCAGGTGTGACGTTGGAGGCGATTTTGTCGAGATTCTGTGCACTGAGCGGTTGACGACATGGCGGCGCTGTCATGATCTCGGAAGGGCGCCTCACCGATGGGATCCGCGATGCCTACTCGCTCGCTCGTGCTGCTGGCCGCCTCGCTCCTCACGGGCTGCCTCGCGTTTCTGGTGCTCGTCCAGGACTCCGACCTGGTGCTCTTGAGGGAGCACCTGAACCATCCGTTCGCGCTCGGTGTGCTGGCCTGCGCGTTGATGACGTTGGGCGCCCTCGGGCTGCGGTGGAGGTGGGTACGGACCACGATCATCATCCTCGCCGGGCTGGGTGCGAGTGCCGCGCTGTTCGTGGGGTTGGTCGCCACCGCGCTCACCGCTACCGAGGAGGTCGGCTTCGTCGACGGACCGGCGCCGTACCGGGTCCGGCTTCAGCAGGCGGCAGCCGGACTCGGACCGGACGCGATCATGCGGCTCAGCATCCGCAAGGACGACGGGCTCCACAGCAGGGAGTGGTATCTCGGCTGCTTCAATGACGACGACCCCGCTGACGCCTTCGACTCGGTCAGGTGGACAGGGCCGAGTTCGGTCGAGATCCGGGTAGTCGACGGGCGGACGTTCCCCGTGGCCCTGGACCCCGCCTCAGGCCGGCCCCGGACCACCGCCTCCGTCAACTGCTGACAGGGGTCCCGTCCGTGGAGGATCTGTTCGGCGGGGCTGCGCCGTACTACGCGAGATACCGTCCGGGCTACGGCCGGGCGGCGATGGAGCACCTGGCGGAGACGTTCGGCGAGGACGGCCGGGTGCTGGATCTCGGCTGTGGTCCGGGGACGATCGCGATCCCGCTGGCCCGGCGGGTGAGGGCGGTGCTCGCGGTGGATCCGGCGTGGGAGATGCTCGCCGAAGGGAGGCGGCTGGCCGGGGGTGTCGCCAACATCACCTGGGTGCAGGGGGACTCGACCGTTCTGCGGGGGTTGCCGCCGTTCGAGCAGGTGGTGATGGGTCGGTCGTTCCACTGGATGGATCGTAGGTCCGTGCTGACCGAGCTGGACGAGCTGCTACCGGCCGGCGGCACGGTGGCGCTGGTCGGTCCGGCGAGGCAGCGGGGAGAGCCGTGGCAGCCGGACTCGCAACCATGGCAGCCGGTCGAGAGGCGGGTGTGCGAGGAGTTCGGCCTCGACATCGGCACGGCCGCCAATTCGTTCCACGCGACCGGCGAGCACCACCGCGAGGTGCTGGCCGCCTCGCCCTTCGGCAGGGTGGAATCCCGGGTGTTCAGCCGGCGGCTGGTCTGGGACGTGGATGGGCTGGTCGGGCTCCAGCTCTCCTACTCCTACAGCTCGCCCGCCAGGCTGGGCGACCGTCTGCCCGCGTTCGTCGAGACGCTGCGACAGGCGTTGCTCGCCGACAACCCGGCAGGCCGGTGGGAGCAGGAGCTGGCGAGCGAGGTGCTGGTCGCCAGGCGGCCCTGAAGCGCATGCGAAATCTAGGGTTTCACCCGGCCGGCCCGGGACTCCAGGTACCGCTGCTCGGCGAGGCTGGCCGTGGACTTCGCGGCGCGCCGGTAGTGCTCGTACGCCCCGGCCGTGTCGCCGGTCTTCTCCAGCAGATGCGCCCGTACGGACAGCAGCCGGTGATGCCCGGCCATCCGCTCGTCGCTGTCCAACGTGGACAGCAGGGCCAGCCCGGCCGACGGGCCCTCGGTCTCGGCGAGCGCGATCGCGCGGTTGAGGGTGACCATCGGGTTGGGCGCGATCCGTTCGAGGATCAGGTAGAGAGCGTGCACCTGCGGCCAGTCGGTCTCCTCGGCCGTGGCCGCGTCGGCGTGCGTGGCGGCGATGGCGGCCTGCAGCTGGTAGGGCCCCAGCGCCGGGCCGGCCAGCGACGCCTTGACCAGCTCGATGCCCTCGTCGATCAGCCCCCGGTCCCACTTCGTACGGTCCTGCTCGTCCAGCGGTATCAGGTCGCCGGCCGCCGTCGTACGTGCCTGCCGGCGAGCGTCGGTCAGCAGCATCAGCGCGAGCAGCCCGGTCACCTCGCCGTCCTCGGGCAGTTGCGCGTGCACCATCCTGGCCAGCCGGATCGCCTCGTGCGCGAGGTCTGAGCGGTGCAACTCGCTGCCCGAGGAGGCGGTGTAGCCCTCGTTGAAGATCAGGTAGAGCACGTGCAGGACGACCTGCAGCCGCTCCTCGCGCTCCGGGCCCTCCGGCAGGCCGAACGAGCTGCCGGCGGCCTTGATGCGCTGCTTGGCCCGGCTGATCCTGGCCGCCATCGTGGCCTCCGGCACCAGGAACGCGCGGGCGATCTCAGCGGTGGTCAGGCCGCCGACCGCCCGCAGCGTCAGGGCGGTCTGGGAGGCCGCGGTCAGGGTCGGATGGCAGCACAGGAACAGCAGGACGAGCGTGTCGTCGGTGTCCGGCACGTCCTCGGGCTTCACCTCGGTGGCCGTGGCTGACTCGCGCTCGCGGCGCGCATGGTCGCTGCGCATCTGGTCGATGAGCCGCCGGGAGGCGACGGTCACCAGCCAGCCGCGCGGGTTGTCCGGCAGCCCCTCGGCCGGCCACTGCACGGTGGCGGCGAGGACGGCCTCCTGCACGGCGTCCTCGCACTCCTCGAACTGGCCGTGCCGGCGTACCAACGCGCCGAGGACCTGCGGCGTGAGCTCACGCAGCAGGTCCTCGATGGCTGATGTCGTCATGCCTCCAATTGTCCGTCAGCGAACATCACCTGCCGCACCTCCACCCCCAGACCCTGGATCGCGGTGTCCGGGATCTGCGTCGCCAGCTCGATCGCCCGCTCCTTGTTCTCGCAGTCGATCAGGTAGAAGCCGCCCAGGTACTCCTTCGCCTCCAGGAAAGGGCCGTCGGTCACCACCGGCTGGCCGTTGCGTACGGACACCACAGCGGCCTGTGACGGGTCGACCAGCGCCTGCGTGGTGATCAGCTCGCCGGATTCCTTCAGCGCCTCCATGAACCTGCCGTGGCCATCGCCGATCGCCGCCTTCTCCTCGTCGGTCAGCGCGTCCAGCACGGCCGGATTGATGTGCAGGCTGATCAGGAACTTCATCGTGTCCTCCTTGTGGTTCGCGAGCCCCGGCCCGGGGCCCTTCGACCGGTTGGTCGGAGCCGCCGCCACCGTCTTGACATCCCCCGGCAGAACTTTCGCATGAGTTTTTCGCCGCCCCACCGTGGCGGCGGTCGCGCGAGGTCTCCCCCGTGTCGATGTCAAGAAACGCTCGACCGCTCCGACCAACCGGCGAAACGTCGAGAGAACAGGGAGTTTTCGGATATGAGAGTCAACCGGGCATGGCTGGGACTGGCCGTCCTCATGCTGCCGACATTGCTCGTCGCGATGGACATGACGGCGTTGCTCCTCGCGCTTCCCCAGCTGAGCGCCGGCCTGGGTGCCACGAACGTCGAGCAGCTGTGGATCAGTGACAGCTACGGGTTCATGGTGGCCGGCATGGTCATCACGATGGGGACGCTCGGCGACCGGATCGGCCGCCGACGGCTGCTGATGATCGGCGCGGCGGCGTTCGCGGTGCTGTCGGTCGTGGCCGCCTTCGCGGTCAGCCCGCTGATGCTGATCGTCGCACGGGCGCTCCTGGGCCTCGCCGGCGCGACCCTGGCGCCGTCCACGCTTGCCTTGATCACCAACATGTTCCGCGACGAACGGCAGCGCGGGCAGGCCATCGCGATCTGGGCGACCTGCCAGTTCACCGGCGGCGCGCTCGGACCCGTGCTCGCCGGATTCCTGCTCCAGCACTTCTGGTGGGGATCGGTGTTCCTGGTCGCCGTGCCGGCGATGGCGCTGCTGCTGCTCGCCGGGCCGGTCCTGCTGCCGGAGTTCCGCAGCGGCCAGGCCGGCCGGCTGGACCCGGCCAGCGTCGGGCTGTCTCTCGTGGCGGTGCTTCTGATGGTCTACGGCCTCAAGCAGCTGACCGTCGAGAGCGTGCCGGTCGTGCCGGCGGTGGCCCTCGTCGTCGGCGCGGTCGTCGGATCGCTGTTCGTACGCCGGCAGCTGCGGCTGGAGACGCCGCTGCTGGACCTGCGGCTGCTCCGCAACCGGCCGCTCACGGCCGTGATCGTCGCGCTGGTCTTCGCCGGCATCGCCATGGCCGGCACGGGCCTGCTGGTGACCCAGTACCTGCAGAGCGTGCTGGGGTTCTCGCCGGTCGCGTCGGCGGTGCTGTTCGCGCCCATGGGCCTGGGCGTGGCGGTCGGCACCATGGCCGCGCCGGCGCTGGCCCGGCGGGTGAAGCAGACGACCGCGATCGCCGGCGGGCTGGTGGGGTCGGCGCTGGGCAGCCTGCTGCTGGTCGCCGTCGACGGTCCGAGCGCCCTGCCGCTGGTGATGATCGGCATCACCGTGCTGGCGCTGGGGACCGGCCCGCTGTTCGCGCTGGGCACCGGCCTGGTCGTCGGATCGGTGCCGCCGGAGCGCGCCGGCTCGGCGGCGTCGATGTCGGAGACCGGCAACTACTTCGGCGGCTCGCTCGGCTTCGCGCTGCTCGGCGTGGTGGCCGCGGTGGTCTACCGCAGCCGGATGGACGGCACGTCCGACTCGCTGGCCGGCGCGGTCGCCGCCAGCCGGCACCTTCCCGCCGATCAAGGCGCGGAACTGCTGCACGCGGCGCGGGAGGCCTTCACGGCCGGCCTGCACGTCACGGGCGGCGTCGCCGCGGTCATCTTCGCCGGGATGGCCGTACTGGTCCTGGCCATGCGCCCGGCAACCCGGGCCGCCTCGGCCCCGCTCCCCGAGGGCGCTCGCTCATGAGCCGGTGATCGCCGCTGTCAGCCGCGCCGACGCTAGGCGGGCACCAGGGCCTTCGATCGGTCGGTGGCCATGTGGATGGCGAAGGCGCCGAGGATCGTGCCGGTGACGTAGCGCTGGACGCGGAGCCAGAGGGGGCGGCTGCCCAGGAAGGCGGCCAGCGCGCCGGCCGAGATGGCGATCAGGCCGTTGACCGTGGTGGCGACGACGATCTGGACCGAGCCGAGCGCCAGGCTCTGCAGCAGTACGTGGCCCATCGAAGGGTCGATGAACTGCGGGAGCAGCGACAGGTACAGGATGGCGATCTTGGGGTTGAGCAGGCAGGTCAGCAGGCCCATGCCGAACAGCTTGCGCGGGGGTTCGGGGGTGAGCGTGCGCGGCTGGAAGGCCGAGGTGCCGCCCGGCTTGACGGCGTTCCAGGCCAGCCAGAGCAGGTACCCGGCGCCGGCGAGCTTGAGTGCCGTGTA
The DNA here is from genome assembly GCF_053590415.1 of Nonomuraea sp. NPDC003201. Lineage (NCBI taxonomy): Bacteria > Bacillati > Actinomycetota > Actinomycetes > Streptosporangiales > Streptosporangiaceae > Nonomuraea > Nonomuraea sp. NPDC003201. The sequence continues at coordinate 107,294 of NZ_JBSFTC010000002.1, read as the reverse complement.
GGCGGCCGGTACGTACGCGAAGACCGCCGTCAGCCCCAGGCACGTCGCGGTCAGGTAGAGCGTGAAGCCGAGGAAGACCCCGGTGAGGGAGATCAGGCCGGCCCGGCGGCCCTGGGAGATCGATCGTGAGATCAGATAGACCATGTTCGGCCCGGGCGTGAGAACCATGCCCAGCGACACCAGCGCGATTCCGATCAAGCCAGCCGTCATATCGGCAGATTAGCGGACATATCCGGTCGCGCGCATCCCAGTATGTCGCGCTGCGTATTCGACCCGTTGCTGGGGAGTAGGGAGGCATGCAGTTCGACGACGACGCGCAACTCGATCCGTCGCAGGTCGAGGACGTACGGGCCTCGGGTCCGCAGCCGGGCGGGGGCGGGATGCCGGGCGGGTGCATGTTGCCCATCGGCGGCCGCGGCGGCTGCGGCGGCTGCCTGCTGCTCATCCTGGCGGCGGCCGGGCTGTTCCTGTTCGGGATCATCCCCTCGCCGTTCAGCGGCCAGGGAGGCGGGCCGCAGGGCGGCGGGCGGCAGCCGAGCGCCCCGGCCATGCCCGCCCAGACCGGCAATCTGGCGGCGCGGTGCCGGACCGGCGTCGATGCCGAGCAGTCCGAGGACTGCCGCGTCGTCGGCACGGTCAACAGCATCCAGACGTACTGGCGGCAGGCGCTCCAGGAGCGCGGGCGCACGTACAAGCCCGCCAGGACCGTGCTGTTCTCCAACGCGGTCAACACCGGCTGCGGCACGGCCGACGCCGCCGTGGGCCCGTTCTACTGCCCCGTCGATCGCAAGGTCTACCTGGACCTGTCGTTCTTCAACGCGCTCCAGCGCGACTTCGGTGCCGAGGGCGGTCCGTTCGCGCAGGCCTACGTCGTCGCCCACGAGTACGGCCACCACGTCCAGAACCTGCTCGGCACCATGAACAGGGTCGGCCCCGGCAGCAGGCCCGGCGCCGGCAGCCCGTCGGTGCGGCTGGAACTGCAGGCCGACTGCTACGCGGGAGTCTGGGCGCACAACGCGGTCAAGACCGGCTTCTTCCGGGAGCCGTTCTCCCAGACGGACATCGACCAGGCGCTCAGCGCGGCCGCGGCGGTCGGCGACGACAGCATCCAGCGCCGCACGCAGGGCCGGGTGACCCCCGACGCCTTCACCCACGGCACGTCGCGGCAGCGGGAGAGCTGGTTCAGCGTCGGGTACGACAACGGGGACCCCAAGCGGTGCGACACGTTCTCCGGAGGTATTTGATACGGCTCTGTGGGGAAGCTGTCATGCGGGCGGCACCACCAGAAGGGACGTCAGCATGGACTTCAGGGACGACGTCGAGCTCGACTCCTCGCAGGTGGAGGATGCCGGCGGCGGTTATTCGGGCGGTGGCGGCGGCGGCTTCCCCGGCGGCATGATCATCGGCGGTGGCGGCATCGTCAGCCTGATCGTGCTCGTGCTGGTCGTCGTGCTGAACAACGTGGGCGGAGGCGGCGGCGCCGAGCCCGCCCAGCGGCGGTCCCCGTCCAACCTGTCCGGGCAGTGCCGGACGGGCAAGGACGCCGACCAGTCGGAGCGGTGCCGGGTGGTGGGCGTGGTCAACAGCATCCAGGACTACTGGAAGCAGGAAATTTCGGGATATCGGGCGGCGAAGACCATCCTCTACTCCGGTCGCTTACGTACGAGCTGCGGCACGGCCAGCTCGGCGGTCGGCCCCTTCTACTGCCCCGGCGACCAGCGCGTCTACCTCGACCTGAGCTTCTTCGACCAGCTCCACACCCAGTTCGGCGCCAAGGGCGGCCCGTTCGCGCAGGCATACGTGATCGCCCACGAGTACGGCCACCACGTGCAGGACCTGCTCGGCGCGCTCGACACGGGCGGCTCCTCCGTCTCCACCGAACTCCAGGCGGACTGCTACGCCGGCGTCTGGGCGCACAACGCGGTCAAGACGGGCTTCTACGAGAAGCCGTTCACCCGGACGGATATCTCCGAGGCCCTGGACGCCGCCGCCGCGGTCGGCGACGACAGAATCCAGCAACGCACCCAAGGCAGAATCGATCCTGAATCGTTCACACACGGCAGCTCGAAGCAACGCGTCAACGCCTTCCAACGCGGCTACGAAAAGGGCACAGCCGACTCCTGCGAACCGGGCGACCTGCGCTGACGCTCCCGGACAACGCAAGGAATCGGATTCTCTCCTAAAATCGGGGGGGTGATCTTCAAGCTTGTCGGCGACGGACGCCCTTATCCCGACCACGGTCTCTCTAACCGAGAGTGGGCGCAGATCCCTCCACGGCAGGTCCGGCTCGACTCGTTGATCACCACGAAGGCCGTACTGGACCTGCATTCGCTGCTCGCCGCCGACTCCACGTTCTACGGCGACCTTTTCCCGCACGTGGTGCAGTGGCAGGGCGAGCTCTATCTGGAGGACGGTCTGCACCGCGCGTTGCGCGCGGCCCTGCACCAAAGATCGATCCTGCACGCCAGGGTCCTTGAGCTGCCCAACTGAGAAAGGAAAAAGGGAGTCGCGGGATTCGCGGCTCCTTTTTCGCATGCGCTCCATAAATGATGTTGGAAAGACTCTGGGCCTGTGATGCTCCTCACACTCTGGTAGGGGCGGACGTCTCCGGATTCCTCCGGACGGGCGTGGACCCCGCCGGACAGTCCATGCCCCCATGATCTTGCCGCCTGCGCTGTGGGCGCGCCGCTCGTCGTGGTTCATGGCCACGTCGGTCAGGTTCCGGTGCCGTGCGCCGTAGGCGCTCAGCGGGGGAGGGATTCGGTGGTGCGCAGGTATTCCCTCAATCCCCGTTCGGTGCTACTGACGTGCAGCAGTGCAGCGGCCTGGCTGAGAGCGGCGTCACGGGTGGACAGGGCCGTGAAGATCGCCTCGTGCTCGGCGAGGGTGCGGCCCGCAGCCTCGGCGTCAACGAGGCCACGCCAGATGCGGGCGCGCAACGTACGGCCGGAGATGGCCTCCAGGAGGGTGAGCAGCGTGTCGTTGCCCGTGGCTGAGACGACGGCACGGTGGAAGGCCGCGTCGTGGGCGTTGAGCCGCTCGACGTCGTCGCGGGCCTCACGCATGGCGTCCAAGTGCTGTTGCACCTCGGCGAGTTGTTCGTCGGAGATCCGGATTGCGGCCAGTGCTGTGGCGACCGGTTCGAGGAGCCGACGTACCTCCATCAGATCCTGCAGGGCGGCCGAGTCGCCCTGCAGCAGCTCCACAGCCCCGCCGAGACCTTCGAAGAGCAGACTCGGCTGCAGGCTGGTCACGTACGTGCCGTCCCCCCGCCGGATCTCCAGGACTCGCGCGACGGCCAGTGCCTTGACCGCTTCCCGTGCGAGGTTGCGGGACAGGCCCAGTTGAGCGGCCAGGTCCGGTTCCGGTGGAAGCTTCGAACCCGGCGGCAGGGCTCCGGTGCGGATCAGCTCACGGATCTGCTCAATGGCCTTGTCGGTCAAAGACAATGCGAACTCCTCTGGTGCCCTTTCTCGGCGGGCACGTCCGATCTGATCAATCCTTGGGCGCGAAGATCCTCCCAAAGGCCTTCGGGGATGTGCCGACGGTGGAGTTCCGCGTTCCGCGCGACCTGCTCAGCATTCCGCATGCCCAGGGTGACGTTGATGATATGGGGATGGGTGTACGGAAAGGCAATCGCCGCTGCCGGGAGAGTCGTGCCGTGCGCCACGCAGACCTCGGCGATCGCCAGGGCACGGGCGACCAGGGCAGGCGGCGCGTCCCGGTAGTCGTACTTCATGCCCTCGGCGGGCCGGTCGAGGGAGAGCAGTCCCGAATTGAACACACCGACCGCCACCACACTTTTGCCCAGTTCCTGAGCGGCGGGCAGGACGTCGTCCAATGCCGACTGGTCGAGGAGCGTGTAGCGGCCGGCGAGCATCACCACGTCGGCGGCGGTGTCACGCAGGAAGCGGGCGAGCATGGCTGACTGGTTCATGCCGGCGCCGATGGCGCCGATCACCCCTTGGCCGCGTAGTTCCGCCAGGACGGGCATGGCCTCCTCGGCGGCCTGCCTCCAGTGGTCGTCGGGGTCGTGCAGGTAGACGACGTCCAGGCGGTCGAGGCCCGTGCGCTCCAGTGTCGCCTCGATGGAGCGCAGTACCCCGTCCCGGCTGAAGTCCCATTGCCTGCACAGGTCGTCCCGGACGACGAAACCCTCGTCGTCGACCCCGCGCGACCGCTCGTTGGGCACCAGCAGACGGCCCACTTTGGAGGATATGACGTACTCGTTCCGCGGACGGTCCCGCAACGCGGCGCCCAGGCGGTACTCGGACAGGCCCAGGCCGTAGTGGGGTGCTGTGTCGAAGTACCGGATGCCTGCGTCCCAGGCCGCTTCGACCGCGGCTGCCGCGTCGAGGGCCGGTGTGACGCGGTGGAGATTGCCTATGACGGAGGCCCCGAAGCCGAGTTCGCTGAGCTCGACAGAGGTGTTCGTGATCTTCCGGTGTCGCAAGGTGTGCTCCTTGGGAGTGCGAGTCGGGCGGCCGCCGGCCGGCGCGTCAGCGTCTGACCGCGGCCGGGACGCCCGCCATGAGCGCCTCGACCTCGGCGAGCGACACCATGGAGATGTCACCGGGGGTGGTCATGGTGTGGGCGCCACGGCCCGCTCCACCTGCTCGGGGGAGAGCACGGTGCCGGCGCCGACGGTCATCGGCCCAGCCATCCGCCGTCGACGGGGAGGACGGTGCCGTGCACGTAGGCGGCGGCGTCGGAGGCCAGGAACACGGTGGCGCCCGCGAGATCGTCGGCGGTGCCCCACCGCCCGGCCGGGATGCGGTCCAGGATCGCCCGGCTGCGCGCCGGATCGTCCTGGAGAGCCTGAGTGTTGTCGGTGGCGATGTAGCCGGGCGCGATGGCGTTGACGTTGACGCCGTGCGGGGCCCACTCGTTGGCCAGCGCCTTGGTCAGGCCGGCGACACCGTGCTTGGCGGCGGTGTAGCCGGGCACGTTGATGCCGCCCTGGAAGCTGAGCAGCGACGCCGTGAAAATGATCTTCCCGTAGCCTCGGGACACCATCGCCGCGCCCACCGCCCTGGTCAGCGTGAACTGGGCGCTGAGGTTGACCTGGAGGACCAGCTCCCAGTCGGCGTCGGCGTGTTCGGACGTCGGGGCGCGGCGGATGGTGCCCGCATTGTTGACCAGGATGTCCACCGGTCGCTCACGTCCGGCGAGGTCCGTGGCCAGGGCCCGGACCGCCTCGGTGTCGGCGAAGTCGGTACGGATCGCCTCGAAGGTACGGCCTGCGGCAAGGACGTCCTTCTCGACGGCGCTACCGGACTCCTCCAGGTTGGCGCTGACGCCGATGACGTCGGCGCCCGCCTCGGCCAGCGCCCGGGCCATGGCCCGGCCGATGCCGCGCCGGGCGCCGGTGACAACGGCAAGTCTTCCCGTGAGGTCGAAGGCAGTCATACGGCTGCTCCCTGTGCGTCGTCGGTGCAGTCCACGAGGATCTTCATGACGTCGCCACCCGCCTCGAGCGCTTCGAACGCGGCGGGCGCCTGGGTGAGTGGTACCACCTTGCTGATCAGCTGCTCGGCGGGGATGGTGGCGTCGGCAACCAGCGTGACCGCCTTCTCGAAGTCTGAACGGTCGTACAGCCTTGCGCCGATGAGGGTCAGTTCGCGCCAGAAGAACCGATGCAGGTCGACCTCTCGAGGCCGGGGGTGGATGGCCACGAGGCACAGCCGGCCGCGTACGCCCAGCACCTGGACCGCGGTGTCCACACCGCCTGCCGCGCCGGAGACCTCGAATGCGACATCCGCGCCCGCGTCGCCGGTCCACTGCCGGACCAGTTCGGGCACGTCCTCGGCAGCCGGGTTCCAGGCGGTCAGCCCCAACTTCTGCGCCAGGATCCGCCGGTGGCCGCTCAGCTCCACCACGCGGACTTCGGCACCGGTGGCGCGCGCGACCAGCGCGATCAGGATGCCGATGGGTCCGCCGCCCACGACGACCACCCGCTCGCCGTCCCGCACTCGGGCCCGGGCGACGTCGTGTACCGCCACCGCAGTGGGTTCGACGAGCGCTGCGCGGTCCAGGGGGAGCGAGTCGGGCAGCCGTACGAGGGTGGCGGCGGGCACGATCCAGCGCTGCTGCATCGCGCCCGGGGAGTCGATACCGATGAAATCCAGGTGCTGGCAGATGTGCCGGTTGCCCGCGCGGCAGGCGGGGCAGCTGTCGTCCCAGCGCAGCGGCATCACGGTGACCGCGTCGCCGGGCCGCCAGCCTTCGACGTCCGGCCCGACACGGAGCACACGGCCGGACATCTCGTGCCCCAGGACCGCGGGTGTGCTGACCCGGGCGTCCATGTCACCGTGGAAGATGTGTAGATCGGTGCCGCAGATGCCGACGTAGGCGGGGGCCAGCTCGACCTCACCCGGTCCGGGGGAGGTGGGTTCGACGGGCGCCGTGTCCAGGGTTCGGGCAGCCGTGTAACGGACGGCGAGGGTCATCGTGTTGTCACGGTCCTTTCAGTGCGAACGCCGATGGTCAGCAGCAGGTTCGCGTAGGTACGGATGTCGGCGGTGACGATCGCCAGCGCCAGGTCGGGTGAGCGGGCGGCGTCGTAGAACTCGAAGCGGCCGAGTTTCTCGACCGGGACGGGCGCCAGCTTCGAGCGGTACTCGGTGATGGCCGGCGGCTCCGGTGCACCCTCGGGGGGCACCATCACCTGGGCCGACTCGACGGGCAGGGCCCGCAGCAGGACGTCGAGCACGACGGTGACGTCCAGCAGGCCGGGGGCCAGGTTGAGGTGGACCGTCCTGGCCCGCTCGCCGGTGGCGGTGCTGGCGGGGTAGTGGCCGTCGGCGAGCAGGACGCGGGCGCCGTGGCCGGCTCCGGCCAGGGCTTCGAGGATTCCCGGGTGCAGCAGTTCGGTCAGGAGCATGGGGCGGTCCTCCCGTCGGCGGCGGATGTCAGGCCGTAGAAGGTGGTCGCAGTGTCAGCGAGCACGGCGTCGGTCTCGATGGCGGAACAGCCGCTCAGGAGTACCTCGACGGTGGCGGCCCAGCGGGGGGCGTTGCAGCCATTCCGGGTCGGACTCGCTTTGGACGATGTGCCGCAGCTGGCGGCCGGCGATGAGCCGGGTCGCGGTCGATCGCAGGTCGTCGAGGCCGAAGATGCGGCGGATCGGCTCGTGGCCCGCCTCGTCCAGCCAGGGCTGGGGGCGGTGGTCGAGGTTCCATACGTGATGGTGGGCGTCGACCAGACGCAGGGCGTCAGACACGGGCGGTCCAGACCGGGCCGTCGGGGTAGGCGTACTCCTTGAGAGACTCCGGGTGCATCTGCGCGCTGAGTCCGGGCAGGGCCGGGGCGAGGTAGTGGCCGTCCGCAACGCGGACCGGGTCGACGAAGTGCTCGTGCAGATGGTCGACGTACTCGATGACCCGGTCCTCGACCGTGCCGGAGACGGCGACGTAGTCGAACATCGACAGGTGTTGCACCATCTCGCACAGGCCCACACCGCCCGCGTGTGGGCAGACCGGCACCCCGAACTTGGCAGCGAGCAGCAGGATCGCGATGTTCTCGTTGACGCCGCCGACCCGTGCCGAGTCGATTTGCACGATGTCCACCGCGCCCGCCTGGAGGAGTTGCTTGAAGACAACCCGGTTGGCGATGTGCTCGCCGGTGGCGACCTTGATGGGGCTGACCGCCTTGCGAACGGCGGCATGCCCGAGGATGTCGTCCGGGGAGGTGGGCTCCTCGATCCAGTACGGCTGATAGGGGGCCAGGGCGCGCATCCAGTCGATGGCGGGCTGCACGTCCCATCTCTGGTTGGCATCGACCGCGATGCGAATGCCCTCGCCCACCGCCTGACGAGCAGTGCGCATACGCCGTAGATCGTCCTCGAGGTCCGCGCCGACCTTCAGCTTGATCTGGGTGAAGCCGTCGGCGACGGCCTCGCGGGCGAGGCGGGCCAGCTTCTCGTCGGAGTAGCCGAGCCAGCCAGGGGTGGTGGTGTAGGCGGGGTAGCCGCGCTCCAGCAGGTGGGCGATGCGCTGCCGGCGGCCCGGTTCGGCGCGGCGCAGGATCTCAAGCGCCTCCTCTGGAGTGAGGGCGTCGCTCAGCCAGCGGAAGTCGATCTGGGCGACCAGATCCTCGGGCGACATCTCGCCGAGGAACCGCCAGACGGGCTTGCCGGCCCGCTTGGCCGCGAGGTCCCAGGCGGCGTTGACGACGGCGCCGGTGGCCATGTGGATGGCGCCCTTCTCCGGGCCCAGCCAGCGCAGTTGGGGGTCGTGGACGAGGGAGCGGGAGAACTTGCCGAGGTCGGCGCAGACCTCGTCGACGGACAATCCGACCACGTGCGGGGCCAGGGCCGCGATGGCGGCGGCCTGGACATCGTTGCCACGGCCCGTGGTGAAGGCCAGGGCGTGGCCCTCCAGTCCGTCACCGGCGTCGGTGCGCAGGATGACGTAGGCGGCCGAGTAGTCGGGTTCGGGGTTCATCGCGTCCGATCCGTCCAGATGCTCGGACGTCGGGAACCGGACGTCCATGACGTCGAGCGCGGTGATGCGGGCGGATGCGGACACAGCGGAGGACATGGCAGCAACTCCTGTGGCGGCAGGCGGCGACACGACCTCCTGCGACGGAACAAAGACGGGGCGGCGTACGGCGGCGTGGGGCCGCCCGGTTCACTCCTGGACCTTGCCGCCCGTGATGCGGGAGATGGTCAGCGCGACCAGGATGATCAGGCCGTTGAGGGCGCCGATCCACTGGGCGGGGACACCTGCGAGGGTGAGCACATTCTGGATCATGAAGAGCAGCAGGATGCCGCTGAAGGCGCCGAACATGGTGCCCTTGCCGCCGTTGAGGCTGATCCCGCCGATGACGGCGGCGGCGAACACGGTGAAGATGTAACCGTTGCCCTGCGCGGAGGCGACGGAGGCGAGACGCCCGGAAAGCATCAGCCCGGCGAGTGCGGCCAGCAGGCTGCCGGTGACGATGACGATCCACAGCACCCGGTCAGTGCGGATACCGGCCGCCTTCGCCGCGTCGACGTTGCCGCCGATGGCGTACAGCGAGCGGCCGAAGCTGGTCCAGCCCAGGACGACGATCGCGACGGCGAACAGCATCAGGCAGATCCAGATGGAGGCGGGTATCCCGAACCACTGGGCGGTGCCCAGGTAGAGCATCGACTCTGGCAGTTGGAAGAAGGTCTGGCCGCCGGAGATGCCGGTGAGGACGCCACGCAGGACGATCAGCATGCCGAGGGTGACGATGAAGCCGTTGAGACCGAAGCGGATGATCAGCAGGGCGTTGACCACGCCGATGAGCGCACCCACGGCCAGCGTGATGGGAATCGACCAGGCGCCGGGGAGGAGCCCGAGGCCGGGTCCGACGCCGGTCGGCACCACCAGCAGGGCGGCGACGCCGGGCGCGAGGCCCATGGTGGACTCCAGAGACAGGTCCATCTTCTTGACGATCAGGATCATCGTCTGGGCGAGGACCAGCAGGGCGATCTCGGACATGGTCTGCAGGACATTGATCAGGTTGTCGCCCTGGAGGAAGACCGGATTGACGATCTGGCCGACGATCGCGATCGCGACGATCGCGGGAACCAGGGCGAGGTCGCGCAGCCTGGCCACGGGTATCCGGCCGCCGAACAGCCCCTTCCGCCCGGCCTCGGGCTTCGTGGGCTTGGGGGCGGGCGTGTCCGCGAGGGCGGTTTCAGGCATTGAGGTCCACTCCTTCCATCGCGGCCACTAGGTCGTGGTCGTGCCAGCCGCGGGCGATCTCTGAGCTCACTCGGCCCTGGAACATCACCAGGACCCGGTCGCACATGCGCAGGTCGTCGAGTTCGTCGGAGGCGATGAGCACTCCGGTGCCGCCTTCCGCGGTCTCCTCGACCTTGCCGAGGAGGAACTCCTTGGAGCGCACGTCCACGCCTGCGGTCGGGTTGATCAGCACCAGCAGCCGGGGGTCGTCGGCGAGGGCGCGGGCCATGACGACCTTCTGCTGGTTGCCCCCGGACAGCGCGGAGACCGACAGGTCGGGGCCTGAGGTCTTGATCGCCAGTTTCTCGATCATGCCCTCGGCGAGCTGGTCCCGGCGGTCGCGGCTCAGGAACCCTCCCCGGCTGAGCCGTTTGGGCACGGACAGCGTGGCGTTGTCCGCGATCGACATGTCGGGTACGAAACCCTGGTGGTGCCGGTCCTGCGGGACGAACCCGGCGCCGGCGGCGAGCGCGGCGGGCACGCTGCCCGGCTGTGGCCGCCGCCCTGCGATCTCGACCTCGCCGCCGTCGGCGGCCAGCAGCCCCACGACGGTCTCGGCGACCTCGATGCGACCGCTGCCGGCGGCCCCGGCCAGGCCGACGATCTCGCCCGCGCCCACCTTGAAGGTGACGTCCTCGTAGGCCTGGCCGGTGAGGCCCCGGACGCTCAGCGCCGACGTCGCGCCGACGTCGAGGGCGCTCGCCCGTTCCGCGCGCCTGTCGGCCGCCGCCTCGCCGGTCATGGCGGCGATGAGCTCGGTGCGGGGAAGTTCGGCGACCGGCGCGGTCAGGATGTGCTGGGCGTCTCGGAACACCGTCACCATGTCGCAGATCTCGTAGATCTCCTGGAGGTGGTGGCTGATGAACAGGAAGGTCACGCCCTGGCGCTGCAGATCGCGTATTCGCTCGAAGAGCCGGTTGATCGCCGCGCCGTCGAGTTGCGCGGTCGGTTCGTCGAGGATGATGAACCGGGCTCCGAAGGACAGCGCACGGGCGATCTCGACGAACTGCCGCTGTTCCACGCTGAGATCGCCGGCCGGAGCTTGCGGATCCACGTCCACCGACCAGGTCGACAGCAGTTCCCGCGCCCGCCTGCGCACGCCCTGCCAGCTGATCAGCCCGCTCCGGCCGTGCTCATGCCGGTTCAGGAAGAGGTTCTCGGCGACGGTCAGCGTGGGGATGATCGTCGACTTCTGGTAAACACAGGCCACCCGCTGCCGCCAGGCGTCGCGGTCCGCGAGCCGGGGCGCCAGGCTGCCGCCGAAGGTGACCGTTCCCTCGTCCGGGGCCTCAAGTCCGGTGAGGACGGACACCAGGGTCGACTTGCCGGCGCCGTTGCGGCCGACCAGCGCGTGGGTCTCGTTGGGCATGATGGTGATCCGGGCGCCGTTCAGAGCCACCGTCGGACCGAATCGTTTGACAATGCCCGTCGCCTCGACGACGGGAGGGCCGGCCGGGGCTCTCCCGTCGTGCGCCGGGGCGGGCGTGGGGGTGACTGCTCGCTCCCCGTCGCTCATCTCAACCGCCTTGTCTGACGAGCTCTGAGGCTCAGCCGAGGTTGTTGCCCCACAGGGACGTGTCGGTGCTCTTGAGGCTGGGGACACCGCCGTAGGTGCCGCCGTCGGCGGTGACGAGCGGGGCTGCGAGCTGGTCCTCCAGCAGGCCGTCACGGACCTGGACGATGGTGCTGTCGTGGTCGGTCTTGCCCGGCTTGAACGTCTTCCCGTCCAATGCGGCCTTCAGGTAGTACAGGGCGTACTTGGCATAGAGGTCGGCCGGCTGGGAGACGGTGGCGTCGATCTTGCCCTCGGCGATGGACTTGAGTTCTTCGGGGATGCCGTCGTTCGAGACGACGAACACGTGCTTCTGGTCCTCGGGACCGACCAACAGGCCCTTCTGCTTGAGCACCTGGAGCGTGCCGGACAGGGCGAAGCTGGACTGCATGTAGACGCCCTTGATGTCCGGGTGGGCGGTCAGGTCTGTCTGGAGCTTCTGCGCGGCGACGGCGCCGTCCCAGTTGGTGGCCTCTCCCAACACCGTGATGCCTGGGTAGTTCTTCTTCATGCAGTCGTTGAACGCCTCGGTGCGGTCACGGCCGTTGATGGAGGCAAGATCGCCTTGAAGCATGACGACCTTGCCCTTGCCGCCCAGCTTGGTGCCCAGGTACTGGCACGCCTTCTCGCCGTAGGCACGATTGTCGGCGCGGACGACCATGTAAACCTTGCCGCTGTCGGGGCGGGTGTCGACGGTGACGACCGAGATCTTCTTCGCCTCCAGCTGCGCGAGGGTCGGGGCGATGGCGGCGGTGTCCTGCGGAGCCATCGCCAGGCCCTTCACACCCTGGCTGATGAACGTCTGCGCGTTGGCGGTCAGCTTGGCGACGTCATTCTGCGAGTTGGTGGTCTTGAGCGTGAGGCCGAGCTCCTTGGCGTACTCGGGCGTGTACTTGATGTACGAGTTCCAGAAGTCGGTGTCGGAGCGTGGGTAGTCCACGCCGACCAGTGGCGTGTCGCTCGACGTGGCCGTGGTGCCGGAGCTGCTGCAGGCGCTGAGCAACACCAGCGCGGACACGGCGGAGGCGGTGGAGCACAGGACAGTTGTGAGTCTCATCGGCGCTTCCTCGCACTGATCCCGAAGTGGGGGATGTTTCATATCGGCGGCATCCGTGTGTCACCGACATGAAGAGATGGGATGTATTTATAGGCCGAATCCGGGGCACTGTCTAGCCCAAGGGGAACTTTGCTGCAATGCTCCTGGTATGGACATCACTGGCAACGAGCGAGAGGATGGATCCATCCCATCAATCCACTTCAACGTGTGCGTGATGTGATCCGGCTACAACCTTCGGCAAAGGACCGAGAGTCTGGTCGGGCCTGGTTGCCGACCGCTGGACGCTGCCCATCCGGCATGGATGCCGGTGGCGGATCCGGGCTCAGATGCCGGGGCGGCGAGGTAGCGGCCGCCGGGGCGGGCTTGGGGTGGCCGGCCGGGCGGTTCTCACCGACCGGTTCGACAAGGCTCTTGAAGCGCTTGGCGATCGCGTGCGAGTCGCACGCTTCAGTGTCGCGTCCGTTCTCACGCCTGCCGTCGATCTACCAGGCGACGCGGTAGCTCACGCGCCCCTTCAGGCCCTTGCGCGGTTCGATCGATGCCATTCTCCGGCGTTCCTTCCAGGTCGGAAGGTGAGCGACCACCGCCACCGGGAATCCGTCCGCATGATCTTGACAGACGAAGGGCCTCCGACCCGTAGGTCGGAGGCCCTCCTCGTGGCGGTGGTGGTGGTGTGCTGGTTCAGGACATAGGAAACCCATGTCGCAGGACATAGGAAACTTCAACAGAGTGTGTCTCGGGACATAGGCAACTGCCGCGATCAACAGCGTGGGCGGTGTGTCCAAGGCCAGAGTTGTCATCACCGCTGTTGTCGTCGAGGGCCGGTCCCAGGCAGAGGTCGCCCGCGCCTACGGGGTGTCCAAGGGCTGGGTGTCAAAGCTGGTGGCCCGCTACCGTGTCGAGGGCGAGGTGGCGTTCGAGCCTTGTTCCAGGCGGCCGCGCACCTCGCCGAACGCGATCGACGCCGACACCGTCGAGCTGATCGTCCGGCTGCGCAAGGACCTCGCCGAGCAAGGGCTGGACGCCGGACCGGACACGATCGTCTGGCACCTGCGCCGACATCACGGGCGGACGGTGTCGCGGGCCACGATCAGCCGTTACCTGACGCGGCACGGCCTGGTCGTGTCCGAGCCGAAGAAGCGTCCCCGCTCGTCCTACATCCGCTTTCAAGCCGCGCTGCCGAACGAGATGTGGCAGGCCGACTTCACCCACTACCGACTGGCTGACGGCACCGACACCGAGATCCTGTCCTGGCTGGACGACCACTCCCGCTACGCCCTCTCGGTGACCGCGCACGCCCGCGTCACCGGGCCGATCGTGCGCGACACCTTCCGCCAGGCCGTCGCCACCCACGGCGTCCCAGCCTCCACACTGACCGACAACGGCATGGTCTTCACCACCCGCCTGGCCGGCGGCCGCGGCGGCCGCAACGCCTTCGAACACGAACTGCGCCGCCTGCACGTCCGGCAGAAGAACTCCACCCCCAACCACCCCACCACCTGCGGCAAGGTCGAGCGCTTCCAGCAGACCATGAAGAACTGGCTGCGCGCCCAGCCCGACCAGCCCATCACCCTCGCCGCTCTGCGGGCGCTTCTCGACCGCTTCTGCGACGCCTACAACCACCACCGCCCGCACCGGTCTCTGCCGCACCGCGCCACCCCGGCAGCCGTCTACGCCGCCTCTCCCAAGGCCTTGCCCGACGGCAGCCGCGACGCCGACACCCACACCCGAGTGCGTCACGACCGCATCGACCCCTCGGGAGTGGTCACCCTGCGCCTGGACGGCCGGCTGCACCACATCGGCATCGGGCGAACCCACGCCCGAACCCACGTCATTCTGCTGGTCGACGATCTGCACGTCCGCGTCGTCAACGCCATCACCGGGGAACTCCTGCGCGAGCTGATCCTCGATCCCACCCGCGACTACCAACCCCAGGCAAACCCCAACAAGACGAAACCCCCGAACCCGTAGGTTCGAGGGTTTCCGATGTCTTGCGACATCACATGGCGGTGGTGGTGGGATTTGAACCCACGGATGAGTTGCCCCATCACACGCTTTCGAGGCGTGCGCCCTCGGCCACTAGGCGACACCACCGCGCATGAGCTTACCGGATCCGGCGAGTAGCGAAGAACCGCTTTAGTACCGACGAGCACTCGTCCGCCAACACTCCCATGACGACCTCGGGCCGATGGTTGAGCCGGCGGTCGCGTACGACGTCCCAGAGCGAGCCCACGGCCCCGCCCTTCTCGTCCACCGCGCCGTACACGATCCGGTCGACTCGGGCCAGTACGGCGGCGCCGGCGCACATCGTGCAGGGCTCCAGGGTCACGACGAGCGTGCAGCCGGTCAGCCGCCACTGCCCGCGCCGCACGGCGGCCTCCCGGAGCGCGAGAACCTCGGCGTGGGCCGTCGGGTCGGCGGAGGACTCGCGGTCGTTGCCCGCCGCGGACAGGACCTCGCCGAGCGGGTCGAGCACCACCGCGCCCACGGGGATCTCTCCCCTGGACCCCGCCGTGACGGCCTCCACCAGCGCCATGCGCATGGCCTCCTCGTACGTCACCGCGAGAGCCGGGTCACCGCAGCCGGTCGAGCTCGTCGGCGAAGCCCAGCCGCTCGGCGATCACCGACAGGATGTCGGCCGGCAGCATGCCCTCCTCCATGCTCAGCTCCAGCAGCTCCTCGGAGCTGAGCCCGAGGTCGCTCAGCAGCTCGTAGTCGCCGGCCGGGCGCACGCCGAGGCCGTTGGCCTCCTTGTCGGGCGCCACGCCGGCGAACTCGGCGAACAGCTCGCCGAGCGGGTCGGACAGGATCGCGTGCGCGTCCGACAGGAACACGCGCGGCTCCTCCTCGCCCCGGTAGCGGGCGATCGCGAACCACTCGTCCTCGACCTCGACGCAGAGCAGGGCCAGCTCGTCGCCGGAGAGGCTCAGCGTCTCCGTGACCGCGTCACCGAGGTCGTCGACGATCTCGGCCGCGCTCAGATCGATCTCGGCGCCGCTCCAGCCGTCCGAGGTCCTGACGAAAGCCGCAGAGAAGGTGTTGGACGCCATGTCCGAGCTCCAGGGGGTCAGCCGAAGACCGATTCGATGGCACGCTCGAACGGCTCGGAGAAGCCGAGCCGCGCGGCGATGCTGGACAGCACATCTTCGGGCAGCAAGTCGATGTCGCCGGAGAGGATGCCCAGCTCCATCTCGTCCAACCCGAGATCGGCGAAGATCGACAGATCTCCGGCGGGGAGCACGGTCTCCTCGTCCTGGAGGATCTCGTCGAGCTCCTCCTCGTCCGGCACCGGCACGTCGAGGTACTCGAGAACCTGGCGGGCCAGCGGGAAGTCCCAGGAGGCCGCGATGTCGGACAGGAACACGTCCACCCGCTCGCCCAGGACCCGCAAAGCTACGAAGAACTCGTCACCCACGGCGACCAGTCCGATCGTCCCGCTCTCGCTCGGCTGCTGCCGCAGGGCGTGGACCAACCCCTGCAGGTCGGACGTGAGCACGACCGGCAGGAGCTCGGCATCCCAGCACCCGTCCTCGCGATAGACCACGATGGCGAAGTCCAGAGCGTCATCTTCGTCTGCCATCGCCATCCCCACCCGACTTCTGACACGACAGGTATTACCAGCACCCAATCGTTTCAGACCCGCGCACGAGGCGTGTGCCTCTCGGACTAAATTGTGATCAAAACCCATGGCCTGAGGGGCCGGCGGGGGTGGGCGTGGTCGGGGGACCACCGCAGGTGGCAGGGGTCCCCATGCACGTTCCCCAGCGGATAGCCTTGCCGTTTATGGAAACCCTCGTCGTCGACCATCCGCTCGTGGCCCACAAGCTCACCACGCTGCGCGATGTCCGCACCGACTCGCCGACCTTCCGCAGGCTCGCGGATGAGCTGGTGACGCTGCTCGCGTACGAGGCCACCCGCGACGTGCGGATCACCGACGTCACGGTTGCGACGCCCGTGGCCCCCGCCCACGGCGTGCGACTGGCCAAGCCGTACCCCCTGGTGGTGCCCATCCTGCGCGCCGGGCTCGGCATGCTCGACGGCATGACCAGGCTGCTGCCCACGGCCGAGGTCGGGTTCCTCGGCATGATCAGGAACGAGTCCACCCTCCAGGCCGAGACGTACGCCACGCGGCTGCCCGACGACCTGTCCGGGCGCCAGTGCTACGTCGTCGACCCGATGCTGGCCACCGGCGGCACGCTGGCGGCGGCCGTGCAGTTCCTGTTCGACAGGGGCGCGGTCGACGTCACGGCCATCTGCCTGCTGGCCGCCCCCGAGGGCCTGGCGTACATGGACAAGGTGTTCGCCAACTCGGGCAAGCCCATCCGCGTGGTGACCGCCGCGCTCGACGAGCGGCTCAACGAGAACGGCTACATCGTGCCCGGCCTCGGCGACGCGGGCGACCGCCTCTACGGCGTGGTCTGACGCCACGACGTCTGAAAAGCACCTTTCCCGTCACACGCAGTCATCTCTTCGTTACATACTGTTGTTTCGTGGGTACGAAGAGGCAGGAAGGCAACTTCCGCATGCGCGTGGGGGAGCACGATGAGCGATCACAGCGAGGCGGAGCCGGCTCCGTACGCGGAGGTGGAAACTGTGCTGTGCGACGAGTTCGCCGGCATCCACTCCGCGACCACCGTAACGCGCTGCGTTGAAGCTGCGCACTACGGCGCGCTGGAGGTCACCGGTTACGCCCATCCAAGCCTTGTAGAGCGCATCGCACGCAAGCACCTTCACGTCCTGGCCCTGGTGGCCAGCGAACGCGGCTGACAAGATCAAAACTATCCCGCGAAGGCATCTTTACCCGGGCATCCGGGTGGGTAATGTATAGGGCGGGTGGAGTGGGTAAGGGCACGGAGGCGACGGTGCAGGTCAAAAAAGTCCTCACATACGGTGGTATCGCATTTGTCGCGTACTACCTGTTCGCGCGACCATCTGACGCCGCGGACGCGGTGAGAGGAGCGTTCGACACGGTGTTCAACGCGGCCGACTCGCTGGCTCAATTTGTGAACAGCCTGTCATGAGACTTGTGACCCACGGGGACTCCGCCCCGTCGTCGGTCAACCGATACCTTCTCCCCCAAGAACAACAGTTCATCATGGTCCGGCGGCACCCTGCGATCTTGCTTCGGCCGGTTGCCGAGGTGCTCGCCGGCCTGATCGTGGCGGGCTTGCTCAGCAAGTTCTTCGGAGGCAGCGATCAGGGTGGCACGGCGCTCGTCGTCGTGTGGTGGTTGTGGCTCCTGCTTCTGGTGCGTTTCGTGTGGAAAGTCGCGGAGTGGTCGGTCGATTACTTTGTGGTGACTTCGAAGCGCATGCTGCTGACAACGGGCTTGATCACCCGTAAGGTCGCGATGATGCCTTTGGGCAAGGTGACCGACATGAGCTTCCAAAGAAGTCTGCTTGGGCGCATGCTCGGTTACGGTGAGTTCATCCTCGAGTCAGCAGGTCAGGACCAGGCACTCTCGACAGTGGAGTACATTCCGTACCCCGAGACGCTGTACCTCGAGGTCTGCGGGATGCTTTTTCCCAGCAAGGACGAGAGCGACGATTAATCTCCTCGCGGGGAATTCTTCACTCGGGGATACCCGATTCGGCTACTTCATGCAATCATTGCGTGTTGTTGACCCTTCCCCGCCTTGAGAGATGAGATGCCGAGTCAGGGAACCATCGGTGACCGCGTCCGCGGACTGCGGCTGAACAGGCGGATGTCCCAGGCCCAACTGGCCGGACCCGACCTGTCTGACAGTTATGTCTCGCTCATTGAGTCGGGCAAGCGCACGCCGACTCCTGTCGTGGCCCGGCTGCTGGCCGAGCGGCTGGGGTGCACGACCGAGTTCCTCCTTCACGGGATCGAACCTCGGCAGCGCATCGACACGGAGCTCGGCCTGCGTCACGCCGAGCTCGAGCTGCAGCATGGCGACCCGTCCGTCGCCGCCGACCGCTTCACGGAGATCGTGAAGGCGGCCGACGAGGAAAACGCCATGCTGACCGCGCACGCCCGGTTCGGCAGGGCGCGCGCGCTCGAGGCCCAGGGTCGCCTCGGCCAGGCGGTGGAGGCGTTCGAGCGCCTGCGCAGGGAGGCCGCGGCTCACCCCGAGCGGCTGGCCGACCTCCCGCTCACGATCGCACTGAGCCGCTGCTACCAGCGGGCGGGCGACCGCCTGCGGGCCCGCGACCTGGCCACCGCCGCCCTCCAGCAGGCCGAGCGGCTGTCCATCACGCAGGGCGAGATCGCCGTCGACCTGGCAGCCGCTCTGGTCGAGGCGCGCAGCGAGCGCGAGAGCGAGTCCCGCGAGCTGGGATACGTCCAGCGGGTGCTGGCTCTGACCGGCGTTCCTCAAGTTGTGGACCGTTCCGGAGAGATCCAGGCGCTGTGGCACGCGAGCGCCGCCGCCGCTGCCGGCGAGGACTCGGCGCTGGCCGTGCGCCTCGCCGACGACGCCATCATGGCCGGCCGCCAGGCCCGGCTGTCGCTGCAGCTGGCCAGGACCGCCATGCACTGGTCCAGGCTGACCACGGTGCCGGCCGACGAGGCCGAGCGCCTCATCTCGGCCGCCGCCGAGGCGTTCGCCACGTTCCCCGGCACGGCGCGCGAGCACGGCGAGAGCCTCATCGTGCACGCGCGGGTCGTGCTGCGGACCGGCGCCTCGGCGCGGGCGAGCGAGCTGGCGAACACGGCTCTGAGCCTGTCGCACGACCGCGCCGGCACCACGCCCGCCGAGGCCCACCTCGTGCTGGCCACCGTCGCGTTCGACGAGGGGGGCGACGCCTCCGCGCACCTGCGCGACGCTCACCGGGCGCTCGACACGCTCGACCGGCCGGTGTTCGGCTCGGATCGGCAGGCCGCGCGTTGCTGGCGTGAGCTGGGCGACCTCTACGGCAGGGCCGGGTCCAGAACACAACAGACCGCCGCATATCGTAAGGCCCTCGAAGCCGCTGGGGTCCGTTCGGCCATGGCGGGGGTGACCGTCGACGCCACAGTTTCGCGCTGATCCTCCTGGAGCTCCAGATTTGGCGTTTTGAGTCTGGAATAATTAGGGTCTACCAGTCATTGACTCATAGGATGATTGGTTTCCCCGGAGGAGGCGGACTGTGAGTCTGCGTACGGCGCAGCGGGCTTCGCTCGTCGACCAGGTGATCGATCAGCTCAAGGAGCAGATCACCTCAGGGTCGTGGCCGATGAACGGCAAGATCCCGACCGAGACGGTGCTCGCCGAGCAGCTCGGGGTGGGTCGCAACACCGTTCGGGAGGCCGTGCGCGCGCTCACGCACGCCGGGCTGCTCGAGTGCCGTCAGGGGGACGGCACTTACGTCCGCGCGACCAGCGAGCTGTCCGGCGCGATGCTGCGGCGGCTCAAGCAGGCCGAGCAGCTCGAGATCCTCGAGGTACGTCGTGCGCTGGAGGTCGAGTCCGCGCGCCTGGCCGCAACCCGGCGCACGGACGACGACATCAAGCGCATCGAGGCGGCCCTGGCCGAGCGGGACCGGGCCTGGGAGCTGGACGACCCCGACTACTTCGTCGAGGCCGACCTGGCCTTCCACATGGCCGTGGCGCACGCGACGCACAACCTGGTGCTGATCGACCTGTACGAGGACTTCTCGGCGGCTCTGCGCGCCAGCATCACGGCCGCGGGAACCTCGCTCGACAAGAGCTACATCCCGCACGACGCCATCGCCCGCGCCATCGCGGCGGGGGACGCGGCGGCGGCCGAGCGGGCGGGTCACGCCTGCATGGAACACATCCTCATCGCCCTCACCGAGTCCTGACCCCTCCCCCGGGGTGTGACAAAGGAGACAGCCGGCTCTGGAATGGCGCCTGATCGCTTCGGTGCTTTAGCGGAAGAGTGAAGCGAAAGGAAGAACGCCATGACCATCCTTGTCGCCTACGACGGCTCGGCCGACTCGCGGGCCGCGATCGAGTTCGCGGCCAAGCATCTCGCCGCCGAGCCCACTGTCGTCGTCACGGTGTGGGAGCCGCTGCTCGTGCAGCTCAAGAAGTATCCGCTGGCCGCGGGCGCCCTCGACCAGAGCACCGAGGACGAGTCGCACGCGCAGGCGGAGCAGCATGCCCGGGAGGGGGCCGAACTGGCCATCGCGGCCGGGCTCTCGGACGTCACCTATCGGGCGGTGGCTGACAACGAGTCGATCTGGAAGACGATTGTCGATGTGGCGGATGAGGTGGATGCCTCGTTGATCGTCACGGGGTCGCGGGGGTTGGCGGGGGTGCGGTCGGTGTTGCTGGGGAGTGTGTCCAACCACGTGCTCCATCACGCGCACCGGCCGACGCTCATCGTCCCGCCGGCCAAGCCCGCCCGCTGAGAGAGCTCAGGACCTCAGCCGAAGCGCGCCACCGCACTTCGGCTGGGGTCCTTTTGCGTGAGGAGGACGGCCTTGGGATCCCTCCAGGGGCCGAGCCCACCGCGAGAGGTCCCTTGGGTGGGGCGTCAGGAGGCCGTGGGGAGGGGCGTTTCCGTGAAGGTGGCGCAGCCGGGTGAGGGGGCGCAGGACTGGGGTGGGGGGCAGAGGCGGGTGTCGATGCGGCGCGCGCCCGGGCCCTCGTCGCCGAGCCGGTCGTGGGGGTTGGCCACCGGGCACCGGTCGAGCGACAGGCAGCCGCACCCGATGCACTCCGTGAGATCGTCGCGCAGCCGCTGAAGCTGCTCGATCCGGTCGTCCAGCTCCCCGCGCCAGGCGGCCGACAGCCGGGCCCAGTCGTCCCGGTTGGGCGTGCGCTCGTCCGGCAGCTCGGCCAGGGCGTCCTTGATGGTCTTCAGGGGGATGCCGATGCGCTGGGCCAGCCTGATGAACGCGACCCTGCGCAGGCTGTCGCGGGTGTACCGGCGCTGGTTGCCGGCCGTACGGCGACTCTTGATCAGGCCCTTGGTCTCGTAGAAGTGCAGGGCGGACACGGCGACCCCGCTGCGTTCGGCGAGCTCGCCGACGGTGAGCTCCTTGGTGTTCCAGGCGACCTTCGTCATACCTGGAGATTACTTGAGGATTCGTTCGAACAGGGTCTCGAGGACCACGATCGTCTGCGTTCCCGTGACTCCGTCCACCCCGAACACCCGGCGCAGCACGTCCTGCAGCTCCACCGTCCCGGCCGTACGGACCTTGAGCAGCACCGACGCGGGACCCGCGATGACCTGCGCCTCCTCGATCTCCGGGATCGCCGCCAGCCGGTCGGCGCTGTCGCCCATCCAGGTGCTCCCGTCCACCAGCACGTACGCCGTCACCGTACGCCCGAGCGCCGCCTGGTCCACCTCGATCGTCGTACGCCTGATCACCCCGCGCTCGCGCAGCTTGCGCACCCGCTCGTGCGCGGCCCCGCTGGACAGCCCCACCGCCTTGCCCAGCACCGCGTACGACCGCGTCGCGTCCTCCTGCAGCAGGCCGATCAGCATTCTGTCGATATCATCCACAACCGAATGGTATCCGGCGATATGCCAGCGGTGCCGAACAGCATATTGTGGACGGCATGACGGACACGATCCCCACTGAGTTCGAGGTGCTCGACGAGCGGTTCGCCGCGGTAGGCGGAGACGACTATGTCGAACGCCTCCACACCGGCACCCGCTGGGCGGAGGGCCCTGTTTACTTCCCGGCCGGCCGGTTCCTGGTCTGGAGCGACATCCCCAACGAGCGGATGCTGCGCTGGGACGAGATGACGGGCGCGGTCGGCCTGTTCCGCCAGCCGTCCGGCTACACGAACGGCAACACCCTCGACCGCGAGGGCCGGCTGATCTCCTGCGAACACGGCAACCGCCGCGTCACCCGCACCGAGCACGACGGCTCGATCACGGTCATCGCCGACCGCTGGGAGGGCAAGCGGCTCAACAGCCCCAACGACGTCGTGGTCCGCTCCGACGGGTCGATCTGGTTCACCGACCCGCCGTACGGGATCCTCAGCAACTACGAGGGCTACGCCGCCGAGCAGGAGATCGACGGCTGTCACGTCTACCGCGCCGACCCGGTGACGGGCGAGGTCCGCGTCGTGGCCGACGACTTCGCCCGCCCCAACGGCCTGGCGTTCTCGCTCGACGAGAGCCGGCTCTACGTCGCCGACACGCGGATGAAGCACCTGCGCGTGTTCGAGGTGCGCGAGGACGGCACGCTGGCGGGCGGCAAGGTCTTCGCCGAGGGGACGGAGCAGGACATCTTCGACGGCCTGCGGCTCGACGACACGGGCCGCGTCTGGGCCGCGGCAGGCAGGGCGCTGCTCTGCTACGACCCGGACGGCACGCTGATCGGCCGGCTGAAGCTGCCGGAGCCCACGGCCAACCTGGTGTTCGGCGGGCTCAAGCGCAACCGGATGTTCATCACGGCCTCGTCCTCGCTCTACTCCCTGATGACCAACGTCACCGGCGCGCGCCCGGTCTGGGCCGGGCGCTAGCCTCACTCCCACCTGAACAGCCGTACGGCCAGCCCGCCGAAGATCAGTAGCGCGGCGCCCACCACCACGAGGTGCGCGGTCTGCGGCGCGTGGCCCGCCCAGGTGTCCCTGAGCGCCTGGGCGAACGGGCCCGCGACGGAGTAGTCGCTGACCGTCCGCAGCGCGTCCGGCATGAGGTCGCGCGGCACCCACATGCCCCCCAGGAACATCAGCGGGAACATCACCGCGGACCCGATCCCCGGCGCGACCTTCGCGTTGGGCGCCAGCGCGGCGATCACCAGCCCGATGGCCTGCAACGCGGCGCTGCCGAGCAGGAAGACCAGGATGAATCCCACCCACTGCCGCGGCGCCGCCGACCCGAACACCAGCGAGCCCGTCACGATCAGCAGGGCCGTGGTGACCGCTCCGACCACCAGGTTGATCAGGAGCTGCACCCCCAGCAGCCGTGCCGGGTGCACGGGCGTGGTGGACATCCGCCTGAGCACCCCTTGCTCGCGGTACCCGGTCAGCACCGCGGGCACCACGCTGCAGGCCAGGGTCAGCAGCGAGAGCAGCGTCATCAGGCTCGGCATCTGCGCGTCCACGGCCCGCTCCCCCGAAGCCCCGGGCTGGGTCATGTCCGGGATGCTGAGGCCCAGCACCAGCAGGAGCGCGACCGGCAGCCCGACCGTGAAGAGCAGGAACGGCCATTCGCGCAGGTGCAGCTTGGTCTCCACGAGGAGCAGCTTCATGACAGCTTCCTTCCGGTGAGTGCGAGGAACGCGTCGTCGAGCGTGGTCTGCTCGATCCGCAGGTCTCCTGGGACGACCCCGTGCTGGGCCAGGGCGAGCGTGACGGCCGGCGCGAGGTTGCCCGTACCGCTCACCACGAGTTGTTCGCCGCTCCTCGTGACCTCACGTACCTCGGGCAGGGCCCGGAGCAGCGCGTCGTCGACGGGAGCCGACGGCCGGAACCTCAGCCGCTGCTCCCCGCCCACCTGTGCGATGAGCCCGGCAGGCGTGTCGGTGGCCGCCACCTTGCCCGCGTCGATGAGCGCGAGCCGGTCGCAGAGGCGCTCGGCCTCCTCCATGAAGTGGGTGACCAGCACGATCGTCACGCCGGAGTCGCGTACCTGCTCGACCAGCTCCCAGGTGTCCCTGCGGGCCTGCGGGTCGAGCCCGGTGGTCAGCTCGTCCAGCACCGCCACGCGCGGCCTGCCGACCAGCGCCAGCGCGACCGAGAGCCGCTGGCGCTGCCCGCCGGACAGCTTCTTGAACGCCGTGTCGCGCTTGCCGCCGAGGCCGACCCGTTCGAGCAGTTCGGACCAGTCGGCGGGGTCGGGGTAGAAGGAGGCATACAGGTCCATGGCCTCCCATACCTTGATCTTCTCGGGCAGCGCCGCGCTCTGCAGTTGCATGCCCAGCACGTGCCGCAGCTCGCCCCTGTTGAGCTGCGGGTCCAGCCCGGCCACCCGTACGGTGCCGCCGTCGGGCACGCGCAGGCCGGCCACGCACTCGACGGTGGTGGTCTTGCCCGCGCCGTTCGGGCCGAGGATGCCGAAGATCTCACCCTCCGCCACCTCGAACGACACGTCGGCAACCGCCAGGTGGTCCGGGTACTGCTTGCGCAGATTCCTGACTTCGATGACCTTCATGCAGACGACGCTAGGGACACGGCCTTCGCCGGGGAATCCGGCTGGATGTCGGGCAAGGGTGTACCTAGGTGCAATGGTCCGGTCGCGCCCGTTGGACCAGACTGGAGGCATGCTGCTCCGAAGGTTCGGTCAGGCCGCGGCACTGCTCGCGCTCCTCCTCGTCGAGGTGCCGGCGATCGTGCTCAGCCTCACCATGCTGTTGCTGTCGTTCGGGGTTGGCATGGTGTTCCTGTATTCGCCCCAGGTCCAGCTGGTCAGGAGGCTGGCCGAGCTCAACCGCCGGCTGATGCGGAGCTGGACCGACGTCCACATCGAGTCCCCGTACCTGCCCAAGCCCCCGCCGCCGGAGCCGCAGGCGGACGGCCTCTACCGCTCCGACCGGACCCTCTACAAGACGCCGCGGATCCCCGCGTGGAACAACCGGTGGAAGTGGCTGATCTCCGACCCGGCGACCTGGCGCGACATGATCTGGCTGGCGCTCGAACCGGTGGTGAAGGCGGCGCTGCTGCCGGTGTTCGTCACGCTCCCCGAGCGTGGCCTGCGGGTCTACGCCCTCTGGAGCGACCTGATACTCCGCGCGACCGTCGCCAGCCGCCTGGCGAGCCAGGTGAGCCACCTCAAGCGGACGCGTAACCTGGCCGCCGACTCGCAGGCGGCCGAGATGCGCCGGATCGAGCGGGACCTGCACGACGGCACGCAGGCCCGGCTGGTGGCGATCGGCATGACGCTGGGCGCGGTCGAGCAGCTCGTCGACGACGATCCCGCGGCGGCCAAGGCGCTGCTGTCGAAGGCCCGGGACGCCTCCTCCGAGACACTGACCGAGCTGCGCCGGGTCATCCGCGGCATCCACCCTCCGGTGCTGGCCGAGCGCGGGCTGGCAGACGCCGTACGCGCGCTGGCCATGGACAGCCCCTTGCAGGTCACGGTGGACGTCGACCTGCCGCACCGGCCGGAGGCGCCGGTGGAGGCGGCGGTGTACTTCGCGGTCAGCGAGCTGCTCTCCAACGCCGCCCGGCACGGCGACGCTCAAGCGGCGACGGTGGACCTCAGCACCGACGGCCCCAACCTGCGCGTCACGGTCACCGACGACGGCCTGGGCGGCGCCGACCCGGCCAAGGGCAGCGGCCTGTCCGGGATCGAGCGGCGGCTGGCCGCCTTCGACGGGCTGCTCGCCCTGAACAGCCCGCCGGGCGGCCCCACCACCGTGGCGATGGAGCTGCCCCGGGTGCTGCCCGAGCACTGGGCGGGCAGCCTGCCCCGGCTGCCGCGCTGGAAGGCGGCCGTCGTCGTGTTCCTCTGGGCCACGGCCTGGTGCCCGACCTTCCCTCAGGGCATCGTGGCCGGCGTCATGAAGACGTTCGGCATCCAGGAGAAGAGCTGGTTCCTCGCCCTGTACCTGCCCGGGCCCTGGCAGTGGCCGGTCATCCTCGGCATGATCACCCTGGGCCTGTGCATGCACATCCTGGCCATCTGGATACCCTCCAACCACAACCGCGACCTCTGGCTCGCGCGTGCCACGCCGATCAAACCCTGGTGCTGATGAAGAACCGCGTACTCGTCGCCGAGGACCTCTACCTGCTCAGAGACGGGCTGGTGCACCTGCTCCAGGCCCACGGCTTCTCGGTCGTGGCGGCCGTGGAGAGCGGGCCCGAGCTGCTGCGGGGCCTGCTGGAGCTGCGGCCCGACGTCTCGATCGTGGACGTGCGGCTGCCGCCCACGTTCACGGACGAAGGGCTGCAGGCGGCGCTCGCGGCCAGGAAGCAGGTGCCCGGGCTGCCCGTTCTCGTGCTGTCCCAGCACGTCGAGCAGCTCTACGCGCGCGAGCTGCTGGCCGACGGCTCGGGCGCGATCGGCTATCTGCTCAAGGACCGGGTCTTCAACGCCGAGCAGTTCATCGACGCCGTACGCAGGGTCGCCGAGGGCGGCACGGCCATGGACCCCGAGGTCATCGCCAAGCTGCTGGCCAGCAACGCCAGGCACGAGCCGCTGGCCGCGCTCACGCCACGCGAGCGGGAAGTGCTGGAGGCCATGGCGGAAGGGCGCTCCAACACGGCCATCTGCCAGCGGCTCTATCTGAGCGAGAGCGCCGTGGCCAAGCACACGGCCTCCATTTTCGCCAAGCTGGGGCTCGCGCCGTCGGACGACGACAACCGCCGCGTACTGGCCGTACTCGCCTATCTCAACAGCCGCTAGGAACCCTCCACCTGGGGTTGGCCATCCGGAGACTGCCCCGACTTGTCGGTCGCACCGGCTATTTTCATAAGGGCATGGCGACGAAGGGGTGGTAGCAGGTGAAAATCCGGGTTAACCGCGATGTTCTGGCAGATGCGGTGGCGTGGGCTGCCCGAGTCCTGCCCTCCCGGCCCGTGGTGCCCGTCCTGTCCGGGCTGCTGCTGGAGGCGAGCGACGAGCTGGTCCTGTCCGCGTTCGACTACGACGTCTCGGCCAGGGCCTCGGTCGACGCCGACGTGGCCGAGACGGGCAGCGTGCTGATCCCCGGTCGGCTGCTGGCCGAGATCAGCAGGAGCCTGCCCGCCGACGACGTGGAGATCGTCACCGAGGGCGCCGAGGCGGTGCTGACCTGCGGGAGCGCGGAGTTCGGGCTGATCACGATGCCGGTCGAGGACTTCCCGACCATGCCCACGATGCCGCCGAGCATCGGCGCCGTCGGCGGCGGCGTGTTCGCCTCGGCGGTCGGCCAGGTCGCGCCCGCCGCCAGCCGCGACGACACGCTGCCCATGCTCACCGGCATCAGGGTCGACATCGACGGCGAGTCCGTGGCCATGGCGGCCACCGACCGCTACCGCATCGCCGCCCGCGACTTCGCCTGGCGCCCGGCCGGCCCCGACCTCGCGGTCTCGGCCATGGTCCCGGCGAAGGTGCTGGTCGAGGTGGCCAAGTCGCTGCGCGGTGGCGAGGTGTCGATCGCGATGGGCGACGGGGTGGCGGGGTTCGAGAGCGTCGGGCGGAGCACGACCGTGCGGCTGCTCGACGAGCAGTTCATCGACTATCGCGCCCGGCTGACCTCCGACTGGTCGATCAGGGCCGACGTGGCGGTGGCGCCGTTCGTCAACGCCATCAAGCGGGTCGCCCTGGTGGCCGAGCGCAACACCGCGATCCGGCTGTCGTTCAGCCAGGGGCAGGTGCTCATCCAGGCGGGCGGCGGCGACATCGGGCGCGGCGCCGAGGTGGTCGACTGCGAGCTGCGCGGCGACGACATCCAGATCGCCTTCCAGTCGCAGTTCCTGCTCGACGGGCTGACCGGGATCGACAGCGAGCTGGCCCGTATCAACATGGAGTCGCCGACCAGGCCCGCCCTGATCCAGGACGTGCCCGGCGACGCCGAGCCCGCCTTCCGCTACCTCGTCATGTCACTCCGCCAGGGCTGAGCCGCCGGTCTGGCGCTCGGCGACCAGCTTGAACACCCTCTTGAACTCCGTGTACGCCTCCTCGCCCACGGCCTCGGCGTGCTCCGCCTCCATGGCGGCGAGGATGGCGTCCGACTTGACCATGTGATCGCGGCCCTTCTCGGTGGGCACGATCAGCTTGGCCCGCCGGTCGGCCGGGTCCGGCTGGCGCTCCACGTAGCCCAGCTCGACCAGCTCGTCCACCAGCGTGCCGATCACCTGCTTGTGCTGGCCCGACTGCGCGGCCAGGTCCGTGGCCCTGCTGCCCTCCTCGTCCAGGTACGCCAGCACCGCCCCGTGCCGGGGCCTGAGCCCGGGATGCCCCTGCCGGGCCAGCGTCTCGAACAACTGCCGCTGCAGGCTGAAAAGAGTCCTGCTGGACAGGATGCCGAGATCGGGCTCTTCCTGCTTGCGCCGGCTCCTGCGCACGGTCATGTCCTCCATTTAGTCATCAATCTTGATTGTCACTGAATATTACTATATCGTCGACGGCATGAGCATCTTGATCACGGGTGCCAACGGCACCGTCTCCAGCGCTGTCCTCCGCTCCCTGTCCGGCACCCTGTCCGGCATAGGGGACGTGCGGGTCCTCGTGCGTGACGCGGCCAAGGCGCCGTCGGGGGTGGAGGTCACGGTCGGCGATCTGGACGACCCCGCCACGCTCGACCGGGCCTTCCAGGGCGTGGACACGTTGTGGCTGCTGACCGCCATGGGCCCGCAGGCGCCGCACGCGAGCATGAACGCCGTCTGGGCCGCCCGGAAGGCCGGCGTGAGCCACGTCGTACGCATGTCGGCCATCGGCGCGGCCCACGACGCGCCGACCCGCAACGGCCGCCTGCACGCCCTGTCGGACGTCGAGCTCGCGGCCTCGGGCCTCGACTGGACCGTCATCCGCCCGGCCTTCTTCATGCAGAACCTTTTCGGCTCGGTCAACGGCGACACCTTGTACGGCGGGCTCGGCGAGGGGCGGCTCGGCATGATCGACGTACACGACATCGGCGACTTCGCCGCCGCGGTCCTGCGCGCTCCCGCACAGCACAAGGGCAGCACCTACACTCTCACGGGCCCGGCCAGCGTCTCACTGCGGGACGTGGCCGCCGTGCTGGGCGAGATGTACGGCACTCCGATCGCCTATCAGCCGATGGCGCCGGACGACGTCCAACGGTCGATGGTGGACGCCGGGCTGCCCCCGTGGATCGCGGCGATCACCAGGGAGTACCTGACGGCGTACTCGGCGGGGTGGGGTGACTACACGACGCCGGACTTCGAGAAGGTGATGGGCCGCCCGGCCCGGTCGTTCGCCGACTTCGCCCGCGCCCACGCCGCCGAGCTCCGCCCGTGACCGTCACTCTGGGAGCAGGAGCTGCACCAGCACGTCGTACGCGGCATCCCGGTAGCGCCGCTCGCCGGTGGCCTCGGCCAGATCGACGAGCAGGTGACCGACCCCGGCCGCGCCGCAGCAGGGCCCGACGACGACGAGCCGGGGCAGCCACGCCAGGCAGACCTCGGCGCAGCGGATCGCGAGCCCGCCCTGCACGCGGCCGCCGCGGTGGCCGGCGCCGACGAGGTCGTGGACCGGTGAGAAGATCGAGGGTGCTCCGAATAGCAAAAGCCGTGCTCGCAAGATTGCCGGAACCACTGCACGCACTTGCGCTGAAGCACCGTGAACTGCTGAAGTTCGCGGTGGTGGGTGGAACAACGTTCTTAGTGGACAACACGGTGTTCTACGGGCTGAAGCTGACCATTTTGGAACCGAAGCCGGTGACCGCGAAGATCATCGCGGTGCTCGTGGCGACGATCGTGTCCTACGTGCTGAACCGCGAATGGTCGTTCCGGACCAGGGGCGGCCGCGAGCGCCGTCACGAGGCGGCGCTGTTCTTCCTGGTCAGCGGCGTCGGTCTGGTGCTCAGCTCCGCGCCGCTATGGATCTCCCGGTACGTATTCCACCTGGAGACCCCGGATGTGAGCCTGGTGACCCAGGAGATCGCCGACTTCATGAGCGCGCAGATCATCGGCACGCTGATCGCCATGGTCTTCCGCTTCTGGGCGCTCCGGAAGTGGGTCTTCCCCGACGAGAAGTCCCCGTCCCGCAACGTGCGACTGGCTCCCGATTCCACGGATGAGGCGGCTTGATGCCGGCGAATCCAGAAGCCGTTTCGGCGGTTGGATGATCAGCCGCGTTCGCTCACGGCATCGCGGATCCTACAAACAGGTGAATCAGTGCTGCGCCATGTCCACGAACCGGCTGTAGTGGCCCTGGAACGCCACCGTCACCGTCGCCGTGGGGCCGTTACGGTGCTTGGCCACGATCAGGTCCGCCTCACCCGCCCGCGGCGACTCCCGCTCGTACGCGTCCTCCCGGTGCAGCAGGATGACCATGTCGGCGTCCTGCTCGATGGACCCGGACTCACGCAGGTCGCTCACCGCGGGGCGCTTGTCCGTGCGCTGCTCCGGGCCACGGTTGAGCTGGGAGATCGCGATGACCGGCACCTCCAGCTCCTTGGCC
Source organism: Nonomuraea sp. NPDC003201 (assembly GCF_053590415.1). Classification (NCBI taxonomy): domain Bacteria; kingdom Bacillati; phylum Actinomycetota; class Actinomycetes; order Streptosporangiales; family Streptosporangiaceae; genus Nonomuraea; species Nonomuraea sp. NPDC003201. The sequence goes on along the minus strand of NZ_JBSFTC010000002.1, from coordinate 77,037 downwards.
AGCAGCTTGATCGCACGGGAGATCTCCGAGACCTCGTTCTGCCGGCTCTCGGTCTTCTTCGGCGAGCTCATCAGCTGGAGGTAGTCGATGACCACGAACCGCAGGTCGTTACGCTGCTTGAGCCGCCGGCACTTGGCCCGGATCTCCATCATCGACATGTTGGGCGAGTCGTCGATGAACAGCGGCGCCTCCGCCACCTCGCTCATCCGCCGGGCCAGGCGCGTCCAGTCGTCGTCGCCCATCATGCCCGAGCGCATGGCATGGAGGGCGACCCGGGCCTCGGCGGACAGCAGACGCATGGTGATCTCGTTGCGCGACATCTCCAGCGAGAAGATGACCGTGGTCATCCCATGCTTGATAGCCGCAGAACGGGCGAAATCCAGACCTAGCGTGCTGTTGTGCGTGGGAATGCATGTCCGGCCTGCCAGGTACATGTGATCGGCGTTGTCCACCTCCACGCAGCGGACCGGCCGGGAATGGGTCGGACGTACGTCGACGATGTAGCGGACGCGCGTGGCCGGGTGCGCGTCACGGACCTGCCTTTCTGCCTTGCGGGGCAGCCGGAACACCGAATCGGACGGCGTAAAGTTGATCATGTAGCAGGTGGAGGACTCTTCCGTCCTTCCTCTGACGGGCTTCGTGCGCATGGTCGCCTTGTAACCGAGACTCAGGACGAGTTCGTGAACGTCATGCGCCAGCCGCCGGTTCGTCACGGCGAACTGGACCTGTCCGTGGCGGTTGACGTATCCGTCGGTGTCGAGCAGGCCTTCGAGCAGATCACGCCGCTGCCGTTCCGAGGCACGCAGATAGTCCGCCGGGATGTGCTTGTCGTTGAGCACGCCGAGTCCACGCAGAATGCCCTGGACGCTGCCATGCGCGTTGTGACATGCCTGGCACCGTCGCAGACCGCTGGAAGGGCCACCGCAGTCGGGACACGCCGGCAGGCCGACCGGTGCCGACACGGAGCGAGCTTTCCCCCCGCAACTCCGTCCGCAGGTCCGGACCTGCGAGGTCTTCGGGACGAATGCGGTGCCGCACACGACGCACGAACGTGACTGCAGTGGCGCCGGGTCAGGCAACGAGATCTGGTAACTGATCGAGTCACCGGCGCGAGAGACTCGGAAACCCTCTGCTTCGAGGTTGGCGATGATCTCCGGATCCGCGGTGCTGAAGCGCGCGCATGCCGAATGGCCATCCCCAAGCCAGACCCCGAGGAGGTACGGGGACAACGGCAGGTCCGCCTCGTCGAGAGCGAACGGCGCAGACACGGCGACCGCGTGGTTGGGCCGCCCGTCAGCGCTGGAGCAGCGTAGTGTGGCTGCGATCTCCTCGGTGGTGACCGTGTCCTCGTGCCGCGCCACCGTGGCCGCGTTCTTCGGCATGACGACTCGTTCGTAAAGGCGACCGAAGAGCGTCGCCGCTGGATATGCCAGAGCCGGCCGAACACGGCCACGACCCTCTGGACCTCCCGCTACAACCGGCACCTTCCCGACGGCGGCGACGTCCTTCGCTACCGCACGGAGGACGTGACGGAGCTCCTCCCCCACCGCCTCCACGGCTTGTGTGTGGGTCACCGGCCGGTCGGGATCGGCCTGCGCGGCCTCAAACGCCTCCCTGACCCGGCTGATGGCCTCCGGAGACCAAGAGAAGGATTGCCCGGCCTGCCGCGCCTCCCTGGCCGCACGTGTGGTCGTGCGCCATTGGTGCTGCGCATCGGCGATGATCACCGTGCCGTCGCTGAACTCCACCTCGTAGCACGGCCGATCCTGCATCACCTCGGTCGCCGCCACCACCCGGGTCGGACGTCCGTCGGCGCCCATCAACTCGTCGCCGACCTGGACTTCGCCCATCGTCGTCCATCCGGTCGGTGTCGGCAGCGGCGTATCCAGCGCCAGCGCCTTACCGATGGCAGGCCGGGCGGCCACGACGATCATCTGGCCCGGGTGGAGGCCGTTGGTGAGCTGGTCGAGGTCCTGGAAGCCGGTCGGCACGCCGACCATCTGGCCGCCGCGGCTGCCGATGGCCTCCAGCTCGTCGAGGGCGCCGGGCATGATGTCGGCCAGGGGCGCGTAGTCCTCCGAGGTGCGGCGCTCGGTGACCTTGTAGATCTCCGCCTGGGCGCGGTCGACGAGGTCGTCGACCTCTTCGTTCTGCCCGCCGTAGCCGAAGGAGACGATGCGGGTGCCGGCCTCGATGAGGCGGCGCAGGATGGCCTGCTCCCTGACGATCTTGGCGTAGTAGCCCGCGTTGGCCGCGGTGGGGACGACGGCCGTGAGGGTGTGGAGGTAGGCGGCCCCGCCCACCCGGGCCATCTCGCCGCGCTTCTGCAGCTCGTCGAAGACGGTGACCGCGTCGGCGGGCTCGCCCCTTCCGTAGAGGTCGGTGATGACCTCGTAGACCATCTGGTGGGCGGGCCGGTAGAAGTCGTCGGACCGCAGGATCTCGACGACGTCGGCGATGGCGTCCTTGGACAGCAGCATGCCGCCCAGGACGGACTGCTCCGCCTCGATGTTGTTCGGGGGGGTGCGCTCGAAACCAGGGCCTGCGCCCGTCTCGTCGTCAATACTCACCGCGCCCCCTCGAACACTTGCAGGCGGTCGCACCACCCCCACTTGTAGCCGACCGGTCTGACAGTTTCTCGGAGTCGCGAGCCGACGGCAACGCGACCTGTGGACAACCCTGTGGTCAAGCTGTGCACTACCGTGCCCAGAGTGTGAAAGGCCTGTGGACAGTTGCTGTGGATAACTCTCTCGGATATCCACCGAACGGCCCCTGACCTGGGCGAACGGTATCCACCGGCTGTGGAGAAAAGAAAGTTTCGCCGACACGCCGTGTAATGGTCATAATGGACAAATGCTCATTACCCCCAGGGATCGGGAGATACTCCGCTTAGCCGTACCGGCGTTCGGCGCGCTGGTGGCCGAGCCGCTCTTCCTCCTCGCCGACTACGCCATCGTGGGCCACGGGCTGGGCACCACGGCGGTGGGGGCGCTGGGGGTGGCGGGCACGGTCCTCGCGACCCTGGTGAACCTGTGCGTCTTCCTCGCGTACGGCACCACGGCCTCCGTGGCGCGGCAGACGGGAGCCGGGAACCACGAGCGGGCCATGCGCAGCGGTGTGGACGGGATCTGGCTGGCCCTGGCCATCGGCGCGCTCCTGATCGCCGTGTGCTGGCCGCTGGCCCCCGCCATCGTGGAGCTGTTCGGGGCGGGCGAGGGGCAGGGCGCGCAGGCCGTGACGTACCTGCGGATCAGCCTGCTCGGCGCGCCCGGCATGCTGGTCGTGCTGGCCGGGACGGGGGTGCTGCGCGGCCTGCAGGACACCGTCACGCCGCTGGCCGTCGCCATCGGCTCGTTCGTGCTGAACGCGGTCCTGAACGCCTGGTTCGTGCTGGGGCTGGGGTGGGGCATCGCCGGGTCGGCCTGGGGCACGGTGATCGCGCAGACACTGGGCGCGGCCGTCTACCTCGCCGTCGTGGCGCGGGGCGCGCGGCGGCTGGGGACGCCGCTCACGCCCGGTCTGGCGGGGGTCAAGGAGGCGGGCACGGCCGGGTTCGCGCTGCTCGTCCGTACCCTCTGCCTGCGGGTGGTGCTGCTCGCGGCCACCGTGATCGCCACCAGGATGGGCGAGGCCGAGCTGGCCGCGTACGCCATCGCCACCCAGGTGTGGACGCTGCTCGCGTTCGCGCTGGACGCCATCGCCATCGCCGGGCAGGCCATCACGGGACGCTCGCTCGGCGCCGGGGACGTCGCGTCCACCAGGGCCGCGACCAGGCGGATGGTGCAGTGGGGCGGCTGGTCGGGCGTGCTGCTCGGCTTGCTGGTCGTGGCCGCCAGGCCGCTGCTGCCCGGGCTGTTCGACACGGACCCGCAGGTCACCGACCTGTTGCTGGCGTTGATGTGGCCGGTGGCGGCGTTCCAGCCGGTGTGCGGGGTCGTGTTCGTGCTCGACGGCGTGCTGATCGGCGCGGGCGACCAGCGCTACCTGGCGTGGGCGGGGGTGTGGACGACGCTGGCGTACCTCCCCGCCGCCCTCCTCGCCTCCAGCTTCGGGGTCGTCGCCCTGTGGTGCGCGCTCGGGGTGTGGATGTTCGCCCGCCTGGTCAGCCTCGTACGCCGGGCCGCCGGCACCGCCTGGCTGGTGACCGGAGCGTAGGCGCTCTTACTTTGGGCGCAGGCTCCGCTACCTGCAGTGAGATGCGGAAACACTGTGACCGTCCTGTGCTTGCTGTTGTCCGAGTGGTGAGACATTGTGGGCGCGTTCCCTGAGCGGGGTGTTCCTTGTCCACGATTCTGCGGCGACTGCCACCCACCGAGGCGACCGGATTACGCACGGGCGCCCGCCACAGCCTGGCCGAGCTCTACCGCCCGGCCGACCTGGTGGTGCTCGGACTCGGTGTGATCATCGGCGCCGGCATCTTCTCCATCGCCGGGCGGCAGGCGGCCACCACGGCGGGTCCCGGCGTCATCCTGTCCTTCATGATCGCGGGCATCGCCTGCCTGCTCGCCTGCCTGTGCTACGCCGAGCTGTCGTCCACGATGCCGACCTCGGGCAGCGCCTACACCTTCACGTACGTCATCTTCGGCGAGGTCTGGGCGTGGATCATCGGCTGGGCGCTGATCCTGGAGCTGCAGTTCGCCGCCGCCGTCGTGGCCAGGGCGTGGGCCGCGATCACGGTCGGGGCGATCTCCAACTTCGGGGTACGCGTGCCGCATCAGGAACTCGTCGGCGACGTCCTCGTGTTCGTGATCCTGGTGCTGCTCACCGGCGTGGTGGCGCTCGGCGCGCGGATCGGGCTGCGGGCCCTGTGGATCATGGTGGCGGCGAAGCTGCTGGCCATCGGGGCGGTCATCGTCGTGGGCCTGCCCCACATCGACGTGCGGAACTTCGGCGAGTTCCACGTGCCGTCCAAGATCCTGCAGAAGCCGCCCACGACCGTGCTGGAGATCCTGTTCGGCCAGAGCCACGCGTTCGGCTGGTTCGGGATCTTCGCGGCGGCCTCGGCCATCGCGTTCGCGTACATCGGGTTCGACATCGTGGCCACCTCCGCCGAGGAGACCGTGAACGCGCCCGCCGCCGTGCCCAAGGGCATGATCCGCAGCCTGATCATCGCCACCGTCCTCTACATCGCGGTGGCCCTGGTCATGGTGGGCATGGTCCCGTACACGAAGATCTCCGAGGACGCGCCGCTGACCGGGGCGTTCCGGGCGGCCGGCGTGAACTGGATGGTGCACGTCATCGACGTGGGCGCGGTGCTCGGGCTGACGACGGTGATCCTGGTGCTGATCGTGGGGCAGACGCGGGTGCTGTTCTCGATGGCCCGCGACGGGCTGATCCCCCGCGGCCTGGCCACGGTCAGCCGGAAATATCACACTCCGACCCGGGTGACGCTGGTGATCGGGGTCGTGGCGATCGTGCTGGCCGAGTTCGTGCCGGTGCTCACGATGCAGGAGCTCGTGGTGATCGGGACGCTGTTCGCGTTCGCGTTCGTGGCGGCGGGGGTGATCGTGATGCGGCGGCGCATGCCGTACCTGGAGCGGGGGTTCAGGGTGCCGCTCTCGCCGCTGCTGCCGGGGCTGTCGCTGGTGGCCACGCTCTGGCTGATGGTGAACCTGCAGCTGCTCACCTGGGCGTGGTTCGCCCTGTGGATGGCCTTCGGCCTGCTGGTCTACCTCGTGTACGGCCGCCGCCACAGCCTGCTGGCCCGCCCGCACACCCCGATCGAGCCGGCCCGCGGCCGCCACCGCCGCTAGAGCCGGCCCTACTCCGGCACCGCAGAGCGGGTAGGCGGCCCGGCACCGCACCCCGATCGGGTCAGTATGCGGACACCACCGCCGCTAGAGCCGGCCCGACTCCAGGACGCTGCGCAGGAACTCCCTGGTGCGGGGGTTCTCCGGCTCGGTGAAGATCTGCTCGGCGGGCCCCTTCTCCAGGAGCACGCCGCCGTCAAGGAAGCACACCGTGTCCGAAATATCGCGACAAAAGCTCATCTCGTGAGTCGTGAGGATCATCGTCATGCCCGACTCCTTGAGCTCCTTGATGACCCCCAGCACCTCCAGCACCAGCTCGGGGTCGAGCGCCGAGGTGACCTCGTCCAGCAGCATCAGCCTGGGCTGCGTGGCCAGCGCCCTGATGATGGCCACCCGCTGCTGCTGCCCGCCCGAGAGCTGGTCAGGGTACGCCCGCGCCTTGTCCGCCAGCCCGAACCTGGCCAGCAGGCCGTGCGCCTGCTCCTCGGCCTCCCCCTTGGCCACCTTGTGCACCTGGCGCGGCGCGAGCGTGACGTTGTCCAGCACGGTCATGTGCGGGAACAGGTTGAACGCCTGGAACACGATGCCGAGCCTCTTGCGCACGTCGTCCACGTTCACGCGCGGGTCGGTGATGTCCTCACCGTCGAGGAGGATCACGCCGTCGTCCACGGTCTCCAGCAGGTTGACGCAGCGCAGGAGCGTGGACTTGCCCGAGCCGGAGGCCCCGATGAGGCTCACCACCTCGTGCGGGCGCACCTCGAGGTCGATGCCGCGCAGCACGCTGTGGCCGCGGAAGTTCTTCCACACCCCGTCAATAGTTAGAAGGCTCATGCGCCACGCCTCCTACGCGTACGTGCCGCCAGGTGATCGGTGAACCTGGCCAGGGGGATGGTGAGCAGGATGAACAGCAGCGCCGCCACCAGGTAGGGCGTGTAGTTGAACGTGCTGGCCACGTGGATCTGCGCCTGCCTGAGCGCCTCCAGCGGCCCGATGGTCGCCACGAGCGCGGTGTCCTTCTGCAGCGAGACGAAGTCGTTCAGGAGCGGCGGCACGACCCTGCGGGTGGCCTGCGGCAGCACCACGAACCGCATGGTCTTGATGTGGCTCAGTCCCAGCGAGCGGGCCGCCGCGACCTGGCTCGGGTGGATGGAGTCGATGCCCGAGCGGAACACCTCGGCCACGTACGCGCCGTACGAGAGCGTCAGCGCGATGATGGCCAGCGTCACCAGGTCGGTCGGGATGCCCTGCAGCCGCAGCGCGGGCAGCCCGAACCCGATCAGGTAGATCACCAGGATCGTCGGCACGCCGCGGAAGACGTCGGTGTAGAGCGTGGCCAGCGCCCGGATCGGGAAGAACGCGGGCTTCCTGATCCCCCTGGCCAGCGCCACCAGCAGCCCGACGACCAGGATCAGCGGCTCGGCGATCAGGAAGATCTTGATGTTGAGCAGGAAGCCCTTCAGCACGTCGGGCAGCGCCTTGACGAACTCGTCGGGATTGAAGAACGTCTCCTGCACCCGGGGCCAGCCGGGTGAGTTCGTGACGATCGAGACGACCAGCACGATGAAGACGATCGTCGAAACCGTCGCGATCGAGGCCGAGCGGCGGGCGTGCGACCGGCGCACCCGCTCCCGCTCGACCTGCCGCTCCGACTTGACCCACGCGACCGCCGCGCTCTTGCCGGGTTCGTCGAACTCGCTCATCGCAGCTCTGGCGCGCCCGCCGCCGAGCCGAGCCACGCCTGCTCGATCTTGGCGAGCTCGCCCTTCGACTTCAGCGCCTCAACGGCCTTGTCGACGCACGGCTTGAGCGCGCTGCCCTTCTCCATGACCAGCCCGAACTCCTCGGGCGTGCCACCCGTCGAGCTGAACTGCCCCACGATCTTGGACTTCTCGACCTGCGCGGCCGTCACGTAGAACGCCGTCGGCAGGTCCACGACCAGCGCGTCCACCTGCTTGTTCTTCAGCGCGTTGACGGCGTCGATCTGCTCGTTGTAGACGTTGGGCTCGTCGGCGGGCTTGATGACGTTCTTGACCGCGTCGAGCGAGGTCGTGCCCACCTGTACGCCGATCTTCGCGCTCTGCAGCTCGGCCAGGCTCTTCGCCCCGGCGAACTTGCTCCCGTCGATCGCCACGATGGCCTGCTTGACGGTGTAGTAGCCCTTGCTGAAGTCGACCGCCTTGGCCCGGTCGGGCGTGATGGACACCTGGTTGACGTCGAAGTCGAACTGCTTGACGCCAGGGGCGAACGCCGAGTCGAACTTGATCGTGCTCCACTGCACCTCGGTGCGGTCGAAGCCGAGCTCCCCCGCCACGGCGAAGGCCACCGCGCTCTCGAAGCCCTGCCCGTTGCTCGGGTCGTCGTCCTTGAACCAGGGCTCGAAGGCGGGCTTGTCGGTGCCGATGGTCAGCTTGCCCGCGTTGACCAGCTTGAGCTGGTCCTTGGTGCACGCGGTGGACGTTGATGCGATCGGGCTCGCCGAGCTCGACGTGTTGTCGACCGGCGCGCAGCCGACGAGCGCCACGGCCAGCGCGAGCAGCATAAGGGGACGGGCCATGGCCAAGCCTCCAGGGGGAACATGCGAAAGAACGAACGCATTCTACGCTGACGAAATAGGAAATTACGCCCGGCGGTGCCCCTGACCACGGAGTTGGCCAAGATGGGCTCGCGTAACGGCGGCCCGCCGGTGAAGGGTCAGCGGGCGTTTCCTGGAAGGCGCTGAGCCGGAGTACGGCGGGTGGCCTGACCGTGCGCAGCCGTACAGGATGGGGTTTTTCAGCCGGGGATCAGCGGGCGTTTCCGGGAAGGCGCTCACGGGGGCAGGAAACGTGAAAGCCCCCTCCGGGCGGAGGGGGCTTTCACAGCAGGACTCAGCCCGCGACGACCTCGACGTCCACAGAGGCCGAAACCTCGGGGTGGAGCTTGATGGTGACGCGGTGCGAGCCGACGCTCTTGATCGGGTTGACGATCTCGATGCGGCGGCGGTCGACGATCGGGCCACCGGCGGCCTTGACGGCGTCGGCGATGTCGCCCGTCGTGATCGAGCCGAACAGGCGGCCGGACTCGCCGGCGCGCGTGGTCAGGCGGACGCGCAGCGCGCCGATCTGACCGGCGACCTCCTTGGCGGTGCCGAGGTCGCGGATCTCGCGAGCGTCGCGAGCCTTCCTGATCGTCTCGATCTGCTTCTCGGCGCCCCGCGTCCAGCGCATGGCGTAGCCGCGCGGGATGAGGTAGTTACGGCCGTAGCCGTCCTTGACCTCGACGACGTCGCCAGGGGTGCCGAGGCCGGAGACCTCGTTGGTGAGGATGAGCTTCATATCGACAGGCCTCCTTAGCGCGCGGTGCTCGTGTAAGGCAGCAGGGCCACCTCACGCGCGTTCTTGATCGCGGTCGCCACGTCGCGCTGGTGCTGGGTGCAGTTGCCCGTCACCCGGCGCGCACGGATCTTGCCGCGGTCGGAGATGAACTTCCGCAGCAGCGCCGTGTCCTTGTAGTCGACGTAGGAGATCTTGTCGTGGCAGAACAGGCAAACCTTCTTCTTCGGCTTGCGCAGTGCCGGCTTAGCCATCGTGGTGCTCCTTTCAGAGCCCCGCCTTCACGGGCGGGAATGGACTCGGGCTTGTGGACAGGTTTTAGAAAGGCGGTTCGTCGCTGAAGTCGCCGCCGCCGCCTCCGAAGCCGCCGCCGCCCTGCTGGCCGCCGCCGCCTCCGAAGCCGCCGCCACCGCCGCCGCCGTAACCGCCGCCGCCCTGGGGCGGGGCGGGCGAGGCGGAGGCCCACGGGTCGTCGGCCGGGCCGCCGAAGCCGCCCCCGCCGCCGCCACCACCACCCTGGCGGGAGGTGCGGTTGACCTTGGCGGTCGCGTTACGCAGGGACGGGCCGACCTCGTCGACCTCGACCTCGTAAACGGTGCGCTTCTCGCCTTCCTTGGTCTCGTAGGACCGCTGCTTGAGCCGCCCCTGCACGATGACCCGCATCCCGCGCTGCAGGCTCTCGGCGGCGTTCTCCGCCGCCTGCCGCCACACGTTGCAGGTCAGGAAGAGGCTTTCGCCATCTTTCCACTCGTTGGTCTGACGATCCATGAACCGCGGAGTGGACGCGATGCGGAATCGAGCCACCGCTTGCCCCGTCGGGGTGAAGCGCAGCTCCGGGTCGTCGACGAGGTTGCCGACGATGGTGATTACGGTGTCGCCTGCTGCCATGGCTAGCGCTCGCCTTCCTGCACGCCTTCGCTTGGGTTACGGCTCAGAGTACGGGGCTTCCCCGACAAAAACCGGGGGTTAGTGCACGTCCGGACGCAGGACCTTGGTGCGCAGGATGCCCTCGTTGAGGTTCATCTGCCGGTCGAGCTCCTTGACCGTCGCGGGCTCCGCGGACAGGTCGATGACGGCGTAGATGCCTTCCGACTTCTTGTCGATGTCGTAGGCGAGACGGCGACGGCCCCAGACGTCGACCTTCTCCACGGTGCCGCCGTCGTTGCGGACCACGGAGAGGAACTGGTCGAGGGACGGCGCGACAGTGCGCTCATCGAGCGAAGGGTCCAGGATGACCATTACTTCGTAACGACGCATGCGAACTCCAACCTCCTCTGGACTCTTGCGGTCACGACACTCTGCCGTGACAGGAGGACGCTGACGTCTGTGCCCGGGCGCCCCTTTCGGCGCCCCGGGGCGATGGTTCGACCATCACAACGCAGCTTGCCCAGGTTACCAGCCGCGGGAAGGTGGGAAGGCCTTTAGGAAACCTAGGGGGTGGTGGCCGTGCCACATGTCCTTCAGCCCTCCGAGAGGGAGCGGTTCAGGCTCACACTCAACAGCGACGGGCATGCGCATCCGGTGGAGAACGCCCTGGCGGTGGGAGCGCTCGTTTGCGGTCTCGTTGCCTTCGTCTCCACATTCTGGGTCTCCGCGCATCCGATCTCCTCGTGGGTCGGCACGCTGGGCTTCGGGGTCGGGTTGTATTCCCAGTACGTCTCGGCGACCACGCCGCAGCGTGCGCTCAACATCGTCGGCATCGTGGGATCGTTCGTGGGAGCCGCGCTGGGCATCGCCCACGGGGGCTTTCTCCCCCACTGAACGTCATCGAGGTCCTGAGGAACGGCCCCGGCGTGGGGCCGTTCCGGCATGCCGCTCACCCGCCGATGTGCAGGTCTATACCGAGCAGGACCAGGAACCAGAGGAACACCGCGAGCAGCGCTTCCGCGAGGTCCCTGAGCAGTCCGGGGGTGATGTAGTGGTAGACCCAGCCCACGTAGATCCCGATCACGACGTAAACCAATAAGATCAGCGCTCGCAAGCGCCAGCGTGCCATATCGTTTCTCCTCGCTTTGGGGGCGCATGGCGACTTCCCGAGCGCGCGTCCGGCAAACCGATCGGTCCCCCGGCTGCCGCCCTGCTCTCCGGCGTAAGCTCGGGAACCATGGTGCGCATCGGAGCTCATGTCGATCAGGACGATCCCGCCGCCCACGCCGAGGCGGTGGGGGCCGAGGTGGTGCAGTTCTTCCTCGGCGACCCGCAGGGTTACGACAAGCCGGTGCTGCCCGCCAAACCGGTCGAGGGCGTCGACATCTATATCCACGCCCCCTACCTGGTCAACGTCGCCACCACGAACAACCGCATCAGGATCCCCAGCCGCAAGCTGCTGGAACAGCACCTCAAGGCCGCCGCCGGGCTCGGCGCCAAGGGCCTGATCGTGCACGGCGGCCACGTCAACAAGAGCGACGATCCACAGGCCGGCTTCGACAACTGGCGCAAGGTGTTCGAGCGCATGGAGTGCCCCATCCCCGTGCTGATCGAGAACACCGCGGGCGGCGGCAACGCGATGGCGCGCAAGCTGGAGCGCATCGCCCGGCTGTGGGAGGCGCTCGACGGGTTCGACGTGGGCTTCTGCCTCGACACCTGCCACGCCCACGCCGGCGGCGAGGAGCTGGTCGACCTGGTCGAGCGGGTCAAGGCCATCACCGGCCGGATCGACCTCGTCCACTGCAACGACTCGCGCGACGACTTCGACTCCGGCGCCGACCGCCACGCCAACCTGGGCAAGGGGAAGATCGACCCCGAGCTGATCCTGGCGGTCTGCCGCGCGGCCGACGCGCCGATCGTGGTGGAGACGCCCGCCGACGGCCAGGCGGACGACATCGCGTTCCTGCGCAAGAACCTCTAGGAAATACACACAGCCTGTGGATAACTTCCCTGGATTACCAAGACGAAGAAGTGGGTAGAGAAATTAACCCGCCCACGCGCCGCTCAGGAAACGTTCCGCGTTGAGCAGCATGAGCGGCCCGAAGATCAGGGCGTACACGACCATCACCCACGGCCTCCTGGTCGCGACCTTCGCGACCAGGATCCACAGGGGGAACCACAGCAGCAGCGAGCGCGGGATCGACAGGTAGTACGCCGAGGTCATCAGCGCCGCCGCCTGCAGCCCCGTGTAGACCAGCTCGCTCCACCGGCGCAGCGCGAGCAGCCAGATCAGCGCCGCCAACGCCACGACCGCCCCGGTGATCTCCATCCGGAACGCCACCGCGAAGTCGTCGGAGCCCATGGCCGAGCGCCAGGTCGTCTTCCACGCCTCCCACGGCCAGGCGAAGTCCCGCCCCCACCCGGCCTCCTGCGCGTGCTTCCACGCCAGCCAGTCGCCCGACCTGCGGTAGTGGTAGTACGAGTACGTCGCCAGCGGCACGAACGGCACGACCAGCCACCCCGCCTGCCGGATGCGCTGCCGGACCGGCTCGCGCCGGGCGAAGAACTCCACGACGAGCGCGACCGCGAGAAACAGCCCCGTGATCCGCACACACGAGGCGCCCGCGGCGAGGGACGCCGCCAAGGACCATTGCCCCTGCCTGGCGGCCAGCCAGGCCGGGATCGCGAAGGCCAGGAAGAGGGACTCGCTGTAGCCCGCCGCCAGGAACACCGCCATCGGGTAGAGCAGCAGCGCCAGCACCGCCATCCAGCCGGAGGCGCCTTCCAGCTCGGCCAGCCGGGCCAGCGCCACCATGGCCACCGCCCCGGCGGCGAGCGAGACGAGCAGCCCGGCCGCCGCCCAGTCCGGCACGACGAGGTGGACCACCCGCAGCAGCATCGGAAAGCCGGGGAAGAACGCGGGCAGCCCGTCGTCCACAGGCTTGCCGGGCTCGCCGTCGTAGCCGTACTGGGCGATGGTGATGAACAGCCCGGCATCCCACTTGCGCCACTTGTCGGCGTACGCGCCGAGGGCCGTCCCCAGCAGCGTCATCACCAGCAGCCCCGCCCGCGAGCCGAACCAGAGCAGTAACGCGTCCCGGCCGGCCGAGCGGGTGATCATCGAACGGCTGGAGTCAGCGTGAACCGGTCAGGAGCGTCGTCGAAGACGCCGCCACCCTGGTCGTCGACGTCGCCCTGACGTACCACGTCCTTGTCGGGACGGAGGATGTCCCGCACCACGAACGCCATCATGATCCCGATCGTGATGACCCGCCCCCAGACGGCGGTGAAGTACGTGTCGTCACCGATGCCCAGGTCGTTCCTGCTGAAGGGCGCCTGCGCGACCAGGTAGAGCCAGATGGCGACGAAGTACCAGATCTCGGCGAGCTGCCACAACACCAGCGGCTTCCAGTTGGGCCTGGCCAGCACGGCGAACGGCACGAGCCAGAGCACGAACTGCGGCGACCACACCTTGTTCGTCATCATGAACGCGGCCAGCGCCAGGAAGCAGATCTGCGCCAGCCTGGGCCGCCGCGGCGCGGCCAGCGCGAGCACGGCGATGCCCAGGCACAGGATGGCCAGGGACGCCATGCCCAGCTTGCTGACGTCGCCGTCCCCCAGGATGGGGATCCCCTTGTTCTGGAAGAACAGCCACGGCGAGCCCCAGTCGACCCCGCGTTCCTGGGAGAAGACGTAGAACCTGCGCCATCCCTCCCACGCGAAGATCATGAACGGCGCGTTGACCACGATCCACGCGCCGGCCGTGGAGCCCAGGGTGATCAGGAACGGCCGCCATCGCGCGGTGCGCAACGTGAGCAGGAACAGCGCGCCCAAGAACATCAGGGGATAGAACTTGGTCGCGATGGCCAGCCCCAGCAGCACCCCGGCCAGCACCTGCCGTTGCCGCGCCCAGGCCAGCAGCATGCCCATCGACAGCGCGCCCGCGACCAGGTCCCAGTTGATGTACGCGGCCAGCACGACGGCGGGCGAGATGGCGTACCAGAGCGCGTCCCACCGCCGCGTGGGCCCGGCCACCGCGGCCATCAGCAGGACGCCGACGACCAGGCAGATGCCAAGCAGGATGACCGTCAGGTCGTAGAACCTGACGGCCTGCGCGCCCACGTCGGCTCCGACCGCCCTGGCGAACCAGCTGATCACCTGCATGACCTCGCCCAGCACGACCGGGTACTCGACCTGCTTGTCGAACGGCACGGCGGCGAAGTAGGGGTCCTGGGTCGACAGTGCCCTGTCGAAGTACAGGGGGTAGATGTCGGTGTAGCAGAAGTTCGTGTACGTCGTGACCTGGTCGTTCCAGCCGCCGGTGCGGCAGGGCAGGCGCACGACGTACGCGAGGGTCGCCCCCAGGGCCGCGAACAGCCCCAGGGGAAGGTACGGAACGGCACGCGCCACGAAGGGGACGCGTACCTCCGTGCTCGTCACCGGTCCTCGGGTCTGGACATCGGCGACCATCCCGAGGGCCTCGGTTCGGGCGCCCGGCCGCCACCGACCCCGTCGCCGTCGGCGGTCTGCGGGATGCCGCCGTCGCCGTTGTTTCCGTTGTTTCCGTGGTTGCCGTTGTTGCCGTTGTTGCCCGGGTCTTCGATGGTGACGTCGTCGTCGGGGGTGGCGTTGTCGTCACACGGGTTGACGAGGCAGTCCTGGTTGCCCTGGTCGTCGAAGGGGTTGTCCCCGGTGTCGAACGGGTTGTCGGGGGTCTTCGTCGGCTTGGGCTCGGGGCTCGGCACGATGTTCTCGGCCAACCCCACATCGGCCTTCTGCGGGAACTGCTCGACCGGCAGGTTCTCGTGAGCCGCCAGCATGAACCTCTGCCACGTGAGCGTGGGCGCGTCAGCACCCTCGAAGCCCAGGCCCACCTCGTACGGCCTGCTCCAGGGATTCTGGTCGTTGTACTTCGTGCTCTTCTTGTTGTTGGGCGTCACCGGGCACGTGCGGTTCGCATTGGGAGTGACGGTTTTGCCGGTCTTCGTCTTGCACACCTCGCGGTAGAAGCCGACCGCGGCGGAGATCTGCGGCGTGTAGCCAACGAACCAGGCGCCGTTCTCGTCGTTGTTCGTGCCGGTCTTGCCGGCGGCCGGCCGGTTGCCCAGCCCCTTGCCCCGCGCGGTGCCGCTCCGCAGCACCTCCTCCATGGCGACGGTGGCGTCGGCGGCGACACCCGGGTCGATGACCCGCTTGGAGGCGAGCTGCTCACCGTAGACGACCTGCTTGCCCAGCCTGACTTCCTGCACCACGTGGTACTTGGTGTACTTGCCGGCGTTGGCGAAGATGGAGTAGCCGGCGGCCTGCTCGATCGGCGTCACCAGGGCGCTGCCGATGGCGAACTGGTAGTGGTGCTTGTCGACGTCGTCTTCCATGCGCTGCTGGTTGAACCCGGCCGCCTCGACGAGGTTCTTCACGTCGTCGATCTTGCCGGGGAGCGCGTACGCCATCGACACGTACGCCGTGTTGACCGACTGGGCGGTGGCCTTGATCACGTCGACGGCCTGGCCGACGTTGTGGCTGTTCTTGAAGCCGCCCCGCGCCTGGCCCGGCAGCACCTTCGGCACCGTCACGTTGCCCGGCACGAAACTCTTCAGCGAGTAGCCGGCCTGCAGCCAGGCCGCCAGCACGTACGGCTTGAACGCGGACGCGGCCTGCTTCTTGGCGTCGAAGGGCTCGTTGAACGGGTCGGTGACGTAGTTGCTTCCGCCGTTGAACGCAAGGACGCGGCCGTTCTTCGGGTCCACCGCGGCCAGGCCCGCGTGGAACTCCTTGGTCATGCCGTCCGTCGTGCTCTTCACCGCGACATCGGCGGCCTTCATGAGCTTCTTGTCGAACGTGGAGATGATGTGGTAGCCGCCGCTCCTGACCGCGTCGGGGGTGAGGCCGCGCCGCTCCTTCAGCTCCTGGAGGACCTGCGTCACCATGTAACCCCGCAGGCCGCCGAGCTCGTTGCTGTCGCTGTCCTTGCGGAGCTGGGGGAACTTCGCGGTCTGCGGCAGGTTGCCGTATTTGTCCGGCCACTGCTCGGCCATGTACTGGATGACGGTCTTCCAGCGGGCCTTGAGCTCGGGAGCATCGGGCGCCCAGTTGGGCTGCTGGATGCGCGCGGCGAGGTAGGCGCCCTGCTCGGGCGTCAGCTTGGCGGCGGTGGCCTTCTCGTCGAAGTACGCCTGCGCGGCGGCCTGGACACCATAGGCCTTGCCGAAGTTGACGGTGTTCAGGTAGGTCTTCAGGATGTCGTCCTTGGACAGCTCCTCGTCGAGCTTGACCGCGACGAAGATCTCCATGACCTTGCGCTTGATGGACACTTCCTGGCTGAGGCCGTCGTAGTAGTTACGGGCCATCTGCTGGGTGATCGTCGAGGCGCCCTGGAGCTGCTGCCCGGTCGCGGTCATGTACAGCGAGCGGAACATGCCGGAGATGGAGACGCCGGAGTCCTCGTAGAACGTCTTGTTCTCGATGGCCACCGCGGCGTCCCGGACGCTCGGGGACATCTTGGAGATGTCATCGAGGATCTCGCGCTTCGTACCGAGCTTGGCGATCTCGGTCTTGCCGTCCCGGTAGTAGATGGTGCTCTGCTGCGCGAGCGCGTCGGACTTGGCCTGGTCGGCGGTCGGCACCGGCGTGTTGGCGTACGCGACCATGACCATGCCGAAGAGGCCGGCCGCGAGCACCACGAACCCGGCCACGACGATCTTCCAGCTGGGCACGAACCTGCGCCAGCCGCCCTTGCCGTCGCCGCCGCCCTTCTTGGTCGGCGGCCCGGGAGGCCCGGGCGGCCCGCCGTCGCCCTTCCTGCGCGAGCGCCGCGGCGCGTCGCTGACGATCGTCTCCTGGTTGCTCATCCCCCGCGCCTCCTGCCGGGCGCGCGTGCGCGGCCCCGGCTGGTCACCGCGCGTAGCCGGTCCGTCGCCACGCATGGGAGGGCCGTCACCGCGCGTGGGCGGTCCGTCGCCACGCGTCGGAGGCCCGTCACCGCGCCTGGGAGGCTCGTCGTACGGCTGCGCGGCCATGGCGCCGGTCTGCTCGTAAGCGGCTTCCGGACGACGCTGCGGCTGCGCCGGAGCACCCCAGCCCGACTCACCGGTTTGCGGAGGAGAACCCTGGGGCACAGAACGGGATGAGCTGGAACGACGGCGCCTTCCTGGCCGGGCCGTCCCCTCATTCATGCTGTTACTCACACGTCCTCGCATCGTCGTCGGAAACATAAACGGCGGTGGGCGTGAGGTTTCTCGCCGCCCTCGGTCTTCACAGTTGGCTGACGAGGTCAGGCGGTCCGTTTCCGAGGACGTATGAAACCGTCAGGTGGTTCCAGGAACAACCTTGGCAGACCTCGACAACGTACACGCGGAACTCATCGTAATCATGAGCCATTGCGACGAGTTCCGATGTGACCTTTGCCTGTCCGGCATGCCTACCGAGCGCATCGCCGTAGACGTAGGTCACATTGGTGACGTTCTCCCTTTCGCATACCGGGCAGAGACGTTCGGTCGGCTCGCCCAGGTGGCGCGCCGCGCGAAGGAGGTAGGGCTGTGCGTCACACACGTCGCCCCGCGAGGTGCGCCCCATGCGCAGGGAGCGGACCACCGCCCGTTTCGCAAGGCCGTAATCCACCACCCTTCGCTGTGACCACATGAGCGCCAGACTACGGCGTTTTGCGGCTGCATCCCAACGACTTGGCAGATTCACAGATTGCCGCCATATAGCGACCCGACGTATCCTGGGGATGTATCGGCTCGATACATCGACGCGAGAGGGGGCGGGTTCCGATGGGCGGCGGACAGGGCAGGGTCTTGGAACTGGCCGTGCTCGGGTCGCTGCACGAGACGCCACTACACGGCTATGAGCTGCGCAAACGGCTCAACGCCCTGCTGGGGATGTTCCGTGCGTTCTCCTACGGATCGCTGTACCCCTGTCTGCGATCACTCCTGGCTCAGGGCCTCATCGTGGAGGAGCAACCCGCTCCCACCACGATCGTCGGCGGCAGATCGAAGATCGTTTACAAGCTGACAGCCGAGGGCAAGGAACGGCTACAGGACATGCTGACGCAGGCCGGCCCCTCCGCTTGGGAGGACGAGAGTTTCGGCGTGCACTTCGCGTTCTTCCGCCACACCGAGGCGGAAGTACGGCTGCGCATTCTCGAAGGCCGCCGTAGCCGGCTGGAGGAGCGGCTCGACGCGGTGCGCACGGCTCTGGCGCGCACCAGGGAGCGCCTCGACAGTTACACGCTCGAGCTGCAGCGGCATGGGCTCGAGTCGGTCGAGCGCGAGGTGCGCTGGCTCAACGAGCTGATCGCGACAGAGCGTCGGGCCTCGTCGGAAGAGGGGCCCGCAAGAGATACCACGTCAACTGATGAGTAAGGGAGCGAATGCGATGGGTTCGGTTCGCGTGGCCATTGTCGGTGTCGGAAACTGCGCGTCATCGCTGGTCCAGGGCGTCCACTACTACAGGGACGCCGACCCGGACACTCGGGTCCCGGGCCTCATGCACGTGAAGTTCGGCGATTATCACGTCGGTGACGTCGAGTTCGTCGCCGCGTTCGACGTCGACGCCAAGAAGGTCGGCCGTGATCTGGCGGAGGCGATCGTCGCCAGCGAGAACAACACGATCAAGATCTGCGACGTGCCGCCCACGGGGGTGACCGTCCAGCGCGGCCATACCTTCGACGGTCTGGGTGAGTACTACCGGGAGATCATCGAGGAGTCCGACGAGGCGCCCGTCGATGTCGTCCAGGTGCTCCGTGACAACCAGGTCGACGTCCTGGTCTCCTACCTGCCGGTGGGCTCGGAGGACGCTGACCGCTTCTACGCCCAGTGCGCCATCGACGCCGGCGTGGCGTTCGTGAACGCGCTGCCGGTCTTCATCGCCTCCGACCCGGTGTGGGCGGAGAAGTTCACCAAGGCCGGGGTGCCGATCGTCGGCGACGACATCAAGTCGCAGGTCGGCGCCACCATCACGCACCGCGTGATGGCCAAGCTGTTCGAGGACCGCGGGGTGGAGCTGCTGCGCACGTACCAGCTCAACGTCGGCGGCAACATGGACTTCATGAACATGCTGGAGCGCAAGCGGCTCCAGTCCAAGAAGATCTCGAAGACGCAGGCGGTCACCTCGCAGATCCCGCACGAGATGGGCAAGGCCGACGTGCACATCGGGCCGTCGGACCACGTGCCGTGGCTGGACGACCGGAAGCTGGCGTTCGTGCGGCTCGAGGGCCGCTCGTTCGGCGACACGCCGCTCAACCTCGAGTACAAGCTGGAGGTCTGGGACTCGCCGAACTCGGCGGGGATCATCATCGACGCGGTACGGGCCGCCAAGATCGCCCTTGACCGCGGGATCGGGGGCCCGATCCTGTCGGCGTCCTCGTACTTCATGAAGTCGCCGCCGAAGCAGTTCTCGGACGACGAGGCCAGGGACTACGTCGAGAAGTTCATCCGGGGTGAGGTCGAGCGCTGACCCCCTGTCGGCGCCGCACCCGTCTCCACGGGTGCGGCGCCGCACTGTTTACGGGCGGGCGGCCGGGGGCAGCTCGGCGGGCGAGGCGGGGTGCCAGGTCAGCGGGTCGGCGCCGAGGTCGGCCAGCAGCGGCACCTGCTCCTGGCACCAGGGCGAGACGGCCAGCAGCCCGTTGCGCACCCCCTCCGCGAACTCCTTCCACGGCATCCACATCGTCTCCCCCACCTCGGCGGGGTTGGGGACGGCGGGCGAGGTCACGGTGACGCGGTAGACCGGGCAGAGCTCGTGCTCGACGATCCCGTTGGCCATGACGGCGCGGTAGGAGAAGGCCGGCAGCATGAGGTCGACGCGGTCCACCGTGAGCCCCAGCTCGTAGGAGAGCCGCCGCTCGACGGCCCGCTCCAGGGGCTCGCCCGGCAGCGGGTGGCCGCAGCAGCTGTTGGTCCAGATCCCCGGCCACGTGAGCTTGCTGTCCGCTCTCCTGGTCAGCAGCACCCGGCTCTCGTGATCGAAGACATAGCTGGAGAACGCCAGGTGAAGGGGTGTCTCGCGACCGTGCACCGCCAGCTTGGGCGCTGTCCCGAGTGCGTGGCCGTCGCGGTCGACCAGCACAACGTGTTCCTCAGTCGTCACGCTATGAAGCGTACGAGACACCGTGACCGTTCGGAACCCACGGCCCACCTGCCGCAGCATGACTCTCGCGCATCCTAGGCGATGGGGGGAGGGCTAGGCTGGCCGCGTGTCATTTGTGGCCGACCTACGCGTGGTCCTGCGAGGCGAAGATTTCCGGCGGTTGTTCGCCACCCGGCTGATCTCCCAGTTCTCCGACGGGATCTTCCAGTTCGGGGTGGCCGGGTTCGCCTTCTTCAGCCCCGAAACCAAGACGACGGCGCTCGCGGTGGCCGCCGGGCTGGCGGTGCTGCTGCTGCCGTACAGCGTGCTCGGGCCCTTCGTGGGCGTGTTCATCGACCGCTGGTCACGACGGCAGATCCTGGTGGTCGCGCCGATCGTGCGCGGCGCGCTGCTGGTGGTCGCGGCGGCGCTGGTCGCCGCCGACGTGCCGGACACGGTCTTCTACGGGGCGGCGCTGGCCGTGCTGGGCGTCAACAGGTTCTTCCTGGCCGCGCTCGGCGCCTCGCTGCCGCACGTGGTGCCGGCCGACCGGCTGATGGCCGCCAACGCGGTCGTCCCCACGTCGGGCACCGTGGTCACATTCGTGGGCGTGGGGCTCGGTTATCTGCTGCGCAAGGTGTTCGGCGCCGAAGACTACGGCGTGGCGCTGCTCCTGGTCGTCTCGGGCGTGGTGTTCGGCCTGAGCGCGCTGGTCGCGCGGACGATGGACCGCGGGCTGCTCGGCCCGGAGTCCGACCCGAGCCGGCCGCAGGCGCGCGAGGCCCTGCGCAACGTGGTCGGCGGCCTCACGGACGGCGCCAGGCACCTGGTCAGGCACCGCGTCGCGGCCTCCACCATAGGCGCGATGGCCGCCCACCGCTTCTTCTACGGCATAGCCACCGCGCTCGGCATCATCCTCTACCGCTACTACTTCTACAACGGCGACGCCGACGCCGCGCTGAGCGGCGTCAGCCTGGTCGTGGCGACCTCCGGCGTCGGCTACGCCATCGCCGTGGTCATCACCCCGTACGCCACCGAGCGGTTCACGATCGAGCGCTGGGTGCCGATCGCGCTGACCACGGCCGGGCTGCTGACGGCGGCGCTGGTGCTGCCGTTCCAGGAGTGGGGGCTGCCGGTGGCGGGGTTCGTGCTGGGCGTGGCCGGGCAGAGCGTCAAGATCTGCGCCGACACCACGGTCCAGCGCGACGTCGAGGACATCTACCTGGGCCGGGCGTTCTCGATCTACGACATGCTCTTCAACGGCATGTACGTCCTCGCCGCGGCCCTGTCGGCGGCCATCCTGCCCGCCGACGGCAAGTCCTACACGGCCGTCGTGATCGCCGCCGTCGGCTATCCCCTGGCCGCGCTGGCGTACCGGATGATCACACGCCCGCGTCGTTCGACCTCGCCCACTCCAACAACGCCTCGGTAGCCGCCTCCTTGCCGATCACGCCCTTGTCGAGCCTGATCTCCAGCAGGAACTTGTACGCCTGCCCCACCACCGGCCCCGGCCCGATGCCGAGGACCCGCTGGATCTCGTTGCCGTCGAGCTCGGGCCGCATCTTGGCCAGCTCCTCCTCGTCGGCGAGCCTGGCGATGCGCTCCTCGAGCTGGTCGTAGGTCCGCGACAGCGCCGTGGCCTTGCGCTTGTTGCGCGTGGTGCAGTCGGCCCTGGTCAGCTTGTGGAGCCGGTCCAGCAAGTGGCCGGCGTCGCGCACGTAGCGGCGTACGGCGCTGTCGGTCCACTCCCCCGTGCCGTAGCCGTGGAAGCGCAGGTGCAGCTCGACCAGCCGCGCCACGTCCGACACCACGTCCTTGGGGAACTTCAGCTCCGTCATGCGCTTCTTGGTCATCTGCGCGCCGACCACCTCGTGGTGGTGGAACGACACCCGCCCGCCCGTCTCGTGGCGGCGCGTCTTCGGCTTGCCGATGTCGTGCAGGAGCGCCGCCCAGCGCAGGATCCGGTCGGGCTTGCCGTCCTCCTCCTGCGCGATGGCCTGGTCGAGCACGGTCAGCGTGTGCTCGTAGACGTCCTTGTGCCGGTGGTGCTCGTCGATCTCCAGCCGCAGCTTGGGCAGCTCGGGCAGCACGTGCGCGGCCAGCCCGGTCTCGACCAGCAGCCGCAGGCCCTCGCGCGGGTTGGCGCCGCAGACGAGCTTGTCGAGCTCCTCGCGGATGCGCTCGGCCGAGACGATCTCGATGCGCCCGGCCATCTCGGTCATCGCCGCCACGGCGCCCTCGTCCACCGCGAACCCGAGCTGCGAGGCGAACCTGGCGGCCCGCAGCATGCGCAGCGGGTCGTCGCCGAAGGACCGCTCGGGGGTGCCCGGCGTGCGCAGCACCTTGGCCTTCAGGTCGTCGAGCCCGCCGTACGGGTCGACGAACTCGTGGCCCGGCAGCCGCACCGCCATCGCGTTGACCGCGAAGTCGCGCCGTTCGAGGTCCTCGTCGAGCGTCTCGCCGTACATGACCTCGGGCTTGCGCGACTTCGGGTCGTACGACTCGCTCCGGTACGTCGTGATCTCGATCAGCCAGCCGCCCTTGCGCAGGCCCACCGTGCCGAAGTCGATGCCGATGGTCCACACGGAGTCGGCCCAGTCCCTGACGAGCTCCAGCACCCGCTCGGGGCGGGCGTCGGTGGTCAGGTCGAGGTCGTTGCCGATGCGGCCGAGCAGCAGATCGCGTACGGGGCCGCCGACGAGGGCCAACTCATGGCCCTGCGCGGCGAACAGGCGGCCGAGCTCGTCGGCCACCGGGGCGATCTTGCGGAACAGGTCCGTCATGGCCCGCCGTTGGCTGTCAGTCAGAGTTGAGTCGGACAAGCGGGTAGGTCCTTCTGGGAGCATTCCGGAACATATCCCCCGAGCCACACCAGGTCCGGGTTACCGTCGGTCCAAGGACCGTCGGGGGCCAGGGAACGAGGCAAGGAGGACTATATGAAGGACGCCCTCGCGATCCACCGCTGGCTCCTCGCCCACCAGGTCCATCATGAGATCGTACGCCTTCCGCGTCCCATGACATGCGCGGAAGATCTGCCCGAGGCGGTCTCCGCTGCACCGAGCAGGTGCCTGATGGTCACAGTGCTCGAGGTCGCCACGAGGGTCGGCCGCGAGGTCGTCATCGCGGTCACCACCCCCGTGTCGGCGCCGCCACCGGTGGGAGCCGTCGGCGGAGTGCTGGGCGTGCGCCGGGTGCGGCCGGCTCCGGTCCACGTGGTCAACGCGGCCACCGACTACGCGAGCGGGCTGGTGTGCCCGCTGCTCCTGCCCGAGCCGCTGCCCAAGTTCATCGACGACCGGCTGCCGGCCGACTTCCTGGCCGACGGCGGGCCGGTCTACACCGCGACCGGCGAACGGCATACCGCCCTGACCCTGCGCGCACTCGACCTGATCGCACTCCTGCCAGGCAAGATGGTCGACCTCAGGGCGAAAGGAACACGTGAGGCGGTCGCGCGGCGGCACTGAGCCCGTACCATTGCGGGCGTGTGTCGTCGTCCTCCAGCTCGGGCATTCGCGTGATCCGTAAGGCCACGCTGCTCGCCGCGCTGCTCGCCCTCATCGTGGTGGCGACCGCGCCCGGCGCGGCTGCCACGAAGTCCGCGAAGGCGAGCAGGCAGACCCTGGCCGTGTCGATCGCGTCGATCTCGCCTCAGGTGCCGACCTCGCAGACCGATGTGATCAAGTTCACCGGCACGCTCCGCAACGACAGCGGCGTGCCGCAGAGCGGCCTGCGCGTACGCCTGCGCTACACGCCGCAGAAGCTCCCCGACCGCGTCACCATGGCCGCCTACCAGGCCGACCAGAACCCCGCGACGCTGCCGTTCCGCGCCTCGCAGAACTCGTTCATGGACATCCCGGCGCTGGCCGCCGGCGCCCAGGCGCGATGGGAGTTCACCGCGACGCCCATACAGCTCAGCTACGGCTCGTTCGGGGTCTACCCGGTGGCCGTGGAGGTGGTCCAGAACGGCCTGCAGGTCATGACGCAGCGCACGTACCTGACCTACGCGCCGCCCACGGTGCCGAAGCTGCCGCGCAACAAGCTGGCCATCGCCCTGCCCGTCATCGACCAGCCGCACCGCGGGACCGACGTCGACCCGAAGACCCGCATGCCGCTGTTCGTGAACGACAAGCTGAGCCAGTCGATCACCGGCAAGGGCCGCCTGGCCGACCTGGCGCGCATCGCGCAGGCCGCGCCCAAGCCCGTCACCTGGCTCATGGAGCCCTCGCTGCTCGACGACCTCGACGCGATGAAGAACAAGTACCTGGTCAAGGTCAAGGACGAGACGCAGGAGAAGCCCGCCAACCCCGAGGCCGCCAACTGGCTGACGACCATGCGCACCGCGCTGGCCGACTCTCCCGTGGTCGCGGTCCCGTACGCCGATCCCGACGTGGCCGCGCTCGCGCACCAGGGGCTGGACACGCAGACCGGCCGGGCGATCGAGCTGGGCAGGCAGAAGGCCGCCGCACTGCTCCAGCGCGAGGTCAAGACCAACATCAACTGGCCGCCCGCGGGCATGCTCGACGCCGACGCGCTCGACCTGCTCTCGGTCAGCCTCCCGGCCGGCAAGGAACGGGTCGACACGGTCCTGCTCAACTCCACCAACCTGCCGCCGCAGCCGCCCGTGCCGTTCACGCCCGACGCCGCCGCCACGCTCGACTCGGTGAACGGGCCCGTCACCGCGCTGGTCGCGGACGCCGAGCTGAGCAAGCTGTTCGAGCCCGCGGCGCCCACGTCCGTGCTGCTCAGCACGCAGCGGTTCATCGCCGAGACCGCCATGATCGCCGCGGAGGCCGGCCAGACCTCGCCCAGGTCCCTCGTCATCGCCCCGTCGCGCCGGTGGGACCCCAACCCCACGCTCGTCAACGCGCTGATGAGGACCGCGGACAAGCTGCCGTGGCTGCGGCTGACCCCGCTGGAGTCGATCAAGCCGAGCAAGCTGTCGGTCCCGCGCGCCGGGCTGACCTACAGCGACCAGGACCGCAAGGAAGAGCTGACCGCGAAGTACCTCGACCCGGTCAAGGGCATCGCGTCGAATGCGCAGCTCACTTCCCTGATCACGGAAACGAAGACGCCGTCGAGCTTCGACGCGGCGGTCCTCCGGCTGACCTCCTCAGCCTGGCGCAACAGCACCCGCGCGGGCCGCGCGGTGACCAAGCTGGTCCGCGAGGCGGTGACGGACCAGACCGACAGGATCCAGATCACCGGAGCGGGCCCCAGCTGGACGCGCACGCTGGCGGGCAGCAACGGCGCGGTCCCGATCAGCGTCAAGAACGAGCTGGGCGTTCCGATCGCCCTCTACATCGACGTCACGTCCAACAACCGCGAGCTGTTGCAGGTCAACTTCGACCAGACGGGGCCGATGAAGATCGGCCCGCGGCAGAGCGGCACGGTCCAGGTGCCGATGAACGCCGCGGCCGGCACGAGCGGCGACGCGACGGTGACCGTGCAGCTCAAGACCTCCGACAACCAGCCGTACGGCAAACCGCAGCGGCTGACCATCCGCATTACCGGCTACACCGGGATCGCCTCGGTGATCGTGGGCGCCGCCCTGACCGTGATGCTCGCCGCCGTGGTGATGCGAGTGTTGCGGCGCAGGTCGGAGCGGAAGCTCGCGCACGCGGCCAAGACCCGGGAGAATGAGATCGTATGAGTCGCATGCTTCGGGCCAGCGCCATCATGGCCGCGGGCACGATGGTGTCCAGGGTCACGGGGTTCGTGCGGACCATGGTGCTGGCCTACGCCATCGGCACGAGGGCGCTGGGCGACTCCTACAACGCGGCGTACGCGATCCCGTACAGCATCCTCGACCTGCTGCTGCTCGGCGTGCTGAGCAGCGTCGTGGTGCCGATGATCGTCCGGGCCCAGCAGCACGACGCCGACGGCGGCCGGGCGTACGAGCAGCGGCTGCTGACGATCTCCGCGGTGGCGCTGATCGTGGTCGCGGTGGTGGCGGTGTTCGGCGCGCCGCTGCTGATCGACCTCTACACCGACTGGGCCCCGGGCAGCCCCAAGTTCGAGGTCGCGGTCACGCTGGCCCGCTTCATCCTGCCGCAGCTCGCCTTCTTCGGCGTGGGCGCGGTGGCGGGCGCCATCCTCAACACCCGCGACCGCTACGGCGCGCCCATGTGGGCGCCGGTGGTCAACAACCTGGTCGTCATCTGCGTGTTCCTGGCATACGCCATGGTCGGCGGCGAGCGCGACAACATCGAGCAGATCAGCACCGGTGACATGGCGCTGCTCGGGCTGGGCACCACGGCCGGCATCGTGGCCCAGGCGGTCATCCTGATCGTGGCGCTCAAGCGGGTCGGGTTCGTCTTCGTGCCCCGCTTCGACGTGCGCAACGCGCGGCTGGGCGAGATGGGCAGGGCAGGCGTCTGGACGATCGGCTACGTGATCGTCACCCAGCTCGGCTTCATGCTGACCACCAACCTGGCCAGCGCGGCGGGCAACGTGGTCGAGGGGCACGGCATCAGCCCGTACACGCTGGCGTTCCAGCTCTTCCAGCTCCCGTACGGCGTCATCGGCGTCTCGGTGATCACCGCGATGCTGCCCAGGATGAGCCGGGCCGTCGGCGAGGGGCGCTTCCACGACGTGCGGAGCGAGTTCGGGTCGAGCGTGCGGCTGATCTGCTCGCTGATGGTGCCGGTGTCGCTGCTGCTCATGGTGCTCGGGCCGGCGATCACCGTGCCCATCTACGGCCACGGCGCCAACAGCGTCGCGGACGCCGTCTACATCGGCAACGTGCTGCAGGTCTACGGGCTCGCGCTGGTGCCGTTCGCGCTGTTCCAGCTGTTGCTGCGGGTCTTCTACAGCTTCGGCGACACCCGTACGCCGGTGTTCATCGGCGCGGCCACCACGGCGGCCAACGCGGCGCTCATGCTGGTGTTCAACGCGTTGCTGCCGGCCCGGTACGTGGTGATGGGGCTGGCGCTCGCGTACGCCATCGCGTACGCGCTGGGCGCGGTCGGGGCGTGGTTGCTGGCCAGCCGCCGTGTCAGAGGGCTGGGTGGCTGGAGCATCGGCATGGCGTTGACCAGGATGTATCTGGCGGCTCTGCCCACCGCTGTGGTGGCGCTCGCGGCGGTTTGGGTAGTCACGGGGGTGTTCGCCGGGCTAGGGTTCGTCAATTCGCTGATCGTTCTCGCGGTCGGCGGGGGCCTCGGGTTGCTGCTCTATCTAGGCGTCGCGCACAGAATGCGCATCCCCGAGGTCAATTCCATCGTTGGGATGGTCGCTGGGCGGGTAGGCCGGTAAAGAACGCGGGCCGAATCCACTCGGCACTAACATGGAGCCCGACACGCGCGAATGGAAGCAGGAGGGGCGTGGGCGGATCCACCCGGCATAGCGTGCCTTCGTGGGACACCACCACGCAGGTGAGTCGAGTCATGAACACGCCCGATCGGCCAAGCGGAGTGAACCTGTGAGCACGTCGGCCGTCGAACCCGGCACCCGTCTGGCCGAGCGCTTCCGGCTCGAGGACCGCGTCAGCGAGTCCGACGGAGCCACGCTCTGGAAAGCAATCGATGAGATCCTCGCGCGTCCCGTGGCCGTCCACACCTTCGCGCCCGACTTCCCCCGCGTCCACGAGGTGGTCACGGCCGCCCGCGCCGCGAGCAGGCTGACCGACCCGCGCCTGACGCAGGTTTTCGACGCCGCGGAGGACGACAAGGCCGCCTACGTCGTCAGCGAGTGGGTCACCGGCGAGTCGCTGACCGACCTGCTCGCCTCCGGCCCGCTGGAGCCCGAGCGCGCGGCGGGGCTGGTGGCCGAGGCCGCCGAGGCGCTCGCGCACGCCCACGAGGCCCAGCTCTACCACCTGTGCCTGCGTCCCTCCCACTTGGTGTGGACGACGGGCAACACGGTCAAGGTGCTCGGCGTGGCCGTGGACGCGACCCTGTACGGGCTCACCACCGACCAGCCGGCGCTCGACGACGCCGAGGGGCTGGGCCGGCTGCTGTACGCCGGGCTGACCGGTCACTGGCCGGGCGACGAGGAAGAGGGCGGCCTGCCCGCGGCCCCCATGACCGACGGCCACTTCTGCACGCCCCGGCAGGTCACCGCCGGCGTGCCGAGCTACCTCGACACGGTGACCGTGCGCGCGTGCCTGCCCGAGTCCCGCAGGGGCACGGGCGCGCTGGCCAGCCCGTCCGACGTGGCCGAGGCGCTGTCCGGCGTGGCCAGGCCCATGCCGATCCCGATCTCCTACCCCTCGACCCCCGCGGTGGCCTCCGCCTCCCACACCGAGGGCCTGGACCTCGTCCACCGGCAGCAGCTCACCGTCCCGCAGAGCCCGCCCCCGCCGCCGCGCCGTCCCTCGGGCGGCGGCAGCACGCTCAACCGCGTGCTGATGACGCTGGTCGTGCTGCTCGTCATCGCGGCCGTCGGCGTCGGCGCCTGGACGATCGGCCGCAGCCTGGGCAGCCCGACCAAGCCCGAGGCGTCGGGCTCCAGCCCCAGCACCTCCACGTCCGCCTCGGCCGAGGCCCAGACCGTCAAGCCGAAGAAGGCCCAGGGCTTCGACCCGCTCGGCGACAACAACGAGAAGCCCGACCTGGCCGACCTGTCCATCGACGGCAAGCCCGGCACCCTGTGGAAGACGGAGCGCTACGACAGCGCCGACCTGGGCAATCTCAAGAAGGGCGTCGGCCTGCTGCTCGACATGGGCAAGTCCATGCAGATCAGCGACGTGGTCGCTACGCTGTCCGATGCTTCGGGCGCGTCCGTCGAGCTCAAGGTGGGCGACTCGCCCGATCTGTCCGCGCTGAAGACGGTGGCGACCGCGAAGAACGCCGCAGGTAAAACCACTCTTACCCCTGATCAACCGGCAACTGGACAGTACGTTTTGATCTGGTTTACCCGGGTTCCGATGGATGGCGGCGAGTTTCATGGCACCATCTATGAGGTAGTGGTGCACTCTCCCGGATCGGCATAACCAGGAATCTCTCTTGTGAACTCCCCACCCGAGACACCCTCAGCAGCGGAGCGGCCGGCGATCACAGACGCCGAGCTGCTGACCGCGCACATCAACGGGGACCCTCACGCCTTCAGCGAAATCGTCAAACGGCACCGCGACCGCATGTGGGCGGTCGCCCTGCGTACGCTCGGTGACCCCGACGAGGCCGCCGACGCCGTGCAGGACGCCTTCGTCTCCGCATATCGCAAGGCCTCCACGTTTCGCGGCGAGGCAGCCGTCACGACCTGGCTCCACCGGATCGTGGTCAACGCCTGCCTCGACAGGATGCGCCGTAAATCGGTCAGGCCCGTCGCCGACGACGAGCTGATCGAGGCCGCTGAGCGCGAGACCCCCTTGCCCGACCAGACCGTCGAACGCGAAGTCTCCATGGAGGTTTCGGCCGCATTGAAACTCCTGCCCAGCGACCAGCGGGCGGCTCTCGTCCTCGTCGACATGATGGGTTATTCGGTCGAAGACGCAGCTCAGGTGCTCCAAGTGCCGAGCGGCACGGTCAAGAGCCGGTGCGCCCGAGGGCGCGCGAAACTTGCCCCAATTCTTTCCCATCTGCGGAACCGATCGGACCTCAATCGCGTCTCATCCGCGAAGGGAGCAGAACTTCGTGACGGGTGATACGCACTACGATCTGGAAATCCTGGCCGAGTTGGCCGAGGGTCTCCTAGATGTCGACACGGCGCGCCGGGTCCGCGAGCATCTCGCGGTCTGTGACCCATGCGGGGAGCTACTGGCAGACCTGGCGGCGGTTCGCGAGGTGCTCGCGGCGACCCCCACACCGGCCATGCCGATGGGCGTCGCACTGCGCATCGACAAGGCTTTGGCCGCCGAGGCGGAGTTCCGGCGGGGAGGTGTCGGCCTCGTGGAGGCGCCCGACTGGGACGAGCTCATGCGGGACGCCCCGTGGGAACGACCGGTCGAGGTGGCCGCTGAGGCGGCTCCCGAGCCGGTGCGGCTGGGCGTCGTCTCCGACGACGGCACGATCGTCCCGGCCAAGCCCTCTCGCAGACGCCGGTGGGCGATGCCCGCGATCGCGGCCGCGGCGGCGGTCGCCGTGGTGGGCACGGCGGTGGCCTCCACCGGCCTGCTCGCGAGCGGCGGCGGCAGAAGCAGCGGCGTCGACGTGATGGCCGGCGGCGTGACCGAGACCTCCGTTGTCCCCTCGACCCCGGCCAAGGTCCCCACGATGGCCAGGTCCTACGGGCTGACCGACAGCGGCCACAACTACAGCGACCAGGACCTGCGCCAGCCGCTCGAAGGCATGTTCGGCTTCCAGCGCATGGTGGGTGGCGGCTCCGACGACGACGGCAAGGTCGACAAGTGCGTGAAGCGGGTCTCGAGCCGCTCCAAGCTGCCGGCGTACGCGGTCGACCAGGGCCAGTACAACGGCCAGGAGGCCCTCGTCGTGGCCTCGTGGAAGGACAAGGCCAGCCAGAGGCTGCGCATCGACATCGTCGACCCGTTCAACTGCAAGAACCTGCGTAAGCCCACACTGGGCCGCTGGTAAAGGACATACACGTCAGAGCCCGCCTCGGCGGGCTCTTTCGCTTTGTGCGAGCGTTGTGTGTAGGGCAGGGAATCAGGGCGGCCTAGGATCTGTTGACGCCCGTGCAACAGCAGACGAGGAAGGCGTGGGAGCGTTGAGCGACGTTCGTAACGTGATCATTATTGGATCCGGCCCAGCTGGCTACACCGCGGCCGTCTACTCCGCGCGCGCCGAGCTCAAGCCGCTGGTCTTCGAGGGCTCCGTGACAGCCGGCGGCGCCCTCATGAACACCACCGATGTGGAGAACTTCCCGGGTTTCCCCGACGGCATCATGGGCCCCGACCTCATGGACAACCTGCGCAAGCAGGCCGAGCGGTTCGGCGCCGAGCTGGTCACCGACGACGTGGTCGAGGTGGACCTGGAGGCGAACCCCAAGGTCGTCAAGACCCACACCGACACCTACTACGCCAAGTCGGTCATCCTGGCGATGGGCTCCGGCTACCGCGAGCTCGGTCTGGAGAACGAGAAGCGCCTGTCCGGGCATGGCGTGTCCTGGTGTGCGACGTGTGACGGCTTCTTCTTCCGCAACAAGGACATCGTGGTCGTCGGCGGCGGCGACACGGCGATGGAGGAGGCCACGTTCCTCACCAGGTTCGGCCGCATGGTGACGGTGGTGCACCGCCGTGACGAGCTGCGCGCCAGCAAGATCATGCAGGAGCGGGCGCTCGCGAACGACAAGATCCGTTTCGTCTGGGACTCCGAGGTCGTCGACGTGCTCGGCGACACCCGCGTCGAGGCCGTGCGGCTGCGTAACGTCAAGACCGGCGAGGAATGCGAGCTGGCCACCGACGCGTTGTTCATCGCGATCGGCCACGACCCGCGCACCGATCTGGTCAAGGGGCAGATCGACCTCGACGAGGACGGCTACGTCAAGGTTGCCTCGCCGTCCACGGAGACCAACATCGACGGTGTGTTCGCCGCGGGAGACGTTGTCGACCACACCTACCGTCAGGCCATCACCGCTGCCGGCACCGGCTGCTCGGCCTCGCTCGACTCCGAGCGCTGGCTGGCGAACAACGAGAAGTGAGTAAGGAGCGCACCGTGAAGGCTGTCACCGACGCCTCTTTCGAAGCCGACGTCCTCAAGAGTGACAAGGCCGTTCTGGTCGATTTCTGGGCAGAGTGGTGCGGGCCGTGCCGTCAGGTCGCCCCCATCCTGGAGGAGATCGCCAAGGAGCACGGCGACAAGCTGGAGATCGTCAAGCTCAACATTGACGAGAACCCCGACGTTCCGCGCCAGTACGGTGTGCTCCAGATCCCCACGATGAACGTCTACCAGAACGGCGAGGTCGTGAAGCAGATCATCGGCGCCAAGCCGAAGGCCATGCTGCTGCGCGAGCTCGACGGCATCATCTAGCCCGCCCTCCCGCGGCGCGCGCCCGGCCCCCCGCCTCTGGCGGGGGGCTTTCGCGTTCTCCCTGCTTGTACGGCGGCTTGTACGGCCCCGCTTGTACCGCCCTGTGCAGCCGCTTGTACGGGCCTGTGCGGTCGTCAGACGGGACGTAGCGCCCGTTCCGGACTCATGGAGCCCAGGAGTCGCTCCAAAGCCACCTCGACGTCCTCACGCCACGAGACGGCGGTCTTGAGCTCCAGCCGGAGCCGCGGAAAACGCAAATGCGGACGAACCGTCTTAAAACCAACAGAAAGGAAGTATTCCGCCGGAACTACGCAACTAGGCTCTTCCCACTTGAGGTCGCCAAAAGCTTCAATGGCTTTCACGCCACGCCTGGTCAGGTCTTTGGCCACGCCCTGGATCAGCATCCGACCCAGCCCGCCACCCGAGAACTCCGGAATGATGTGCGCGGTCATCAGCAGCACGGCGTCGGCGCTGACCGGCGAGGTGGGGAAGGCCACGGAGCGGGGGCTGTAGAGCGGTGGGCTGTAGAGCACGAACCCGGCAGGCACCCCGTCGACATAGGCGATTTTCCCGCAACTGCCCCACTCGAGCAGCGTGCCGGAGAGCCACGCCTCCTTCTCCAGCCCAGGATCCCCCGACCGAACCGCCCGCTCCCCGCTCATGGGGTCAAGCTCCCAGAACACGCACCGCCGGCAGCGATGGGGCAGATCTTCAAGATTGTCCAGGGTTATGTTGACCAGCCGACGCGACAACTACGGCCCCCTGTCGTTGACCCGGAAAAGCGCGCGAAAACCGCGTCCACAGGTGGCATCGTAGCCCAGTGAAGATACCGCCAGCGGACGCCACGACGGTCGAGCCCGTCACGGGCGACATGTCCGGTTAGCGTAATCTGGTATTTCAGTCCGATATGACACCTAGGAGGTGGGCCGTGACAGGAGAGCTGGATCACGGTCAGGCACCCGCGACCCAAGGGTCGCGCATCGACGCTTACGTCGATCGGTACGCCGCGCGAGCTACCGGGATGGTCGCCTCCGAGATCCGAGCTCTTTTCGCCGTCGCGTCGAGGCCCGAGGTGGTCTCGCTCGCGGGCGGCATGCCGTACGTCACGGCTCTTCCCCTCGACATGGTCGGCGAGCTGGTCTCCGACCTCGTCACCAAGCGCGGCCCCGTCGCGCTCCAGTACGGTTCCGGTCAGGGTGACCCGCACCTGCGTGAGCAGATCTGCGAGGTCATGCGGCTGGAGGGGATCAACGCCGGGGCGGACGACGTGGTCGTCACCGTCGGTTCGCAACAGGCCCTCGACCTGATCACCCGGATCTTCATCGACCCGGGCGACGTGGTGCTCGCCGAGGGGCCCTCGTACGTGGGGGCGCTGGGTACGTTCGCCGCCTATCAGGCCAAGGTCGTTCATATCGCCATGGACGATCAGGGCATCGTGCCCGAATCCCTCGCCCAGACCATCTACGCGCTGGAGACGGCCGGGGCGCCCATCAAGTTCCTGTACACGATCCCGACCTTCCACAACCCGGGCGGCGTCACCCTGAACATCGCCCGGCGGCAGCAGGTGCTCGACATCTGCCAGCGGGCCGGGGTGCTGATCATCGAGGACAATCCGTACGGACTGCTCGGCTTCGACGGGGAGCCCATGCGCGCCCTGCGCGCCGACAACCCGGACGGCGTGGTCTACCTGGGGTCGTTCTCCAAGACGCTCGCCCCCGGCTTCCGCGTCGGCTGGGCGCTGGCCCCGCACGCCATCCGCGACAAACTCGTGCTGGCCATGGAGTCGGCCGTGCTGTCGCACTCCTCGTTCACCCAGCTCGCCGTGGGCCAGTACCTCGCCACGCAGCCCTGGCGGGAGCAGATCAAGACGTTCAGGGAGCTCTACCGAGAGCGCCGAGACGCGCTCCTGGACGCGCTCGAATCCCTGATGCCGCCCGAGGTCACCTGGACGCGACCCGCGGGCGGCTTCTTCGTGTGGGCGACCCTTCCCGAAGGGCTCGACTCGAAGGCCATCCTGCCGCGGGCGGTGGCCGAGCGGGTGGCATTTGTACCGGGGACCGGGTTCTTCTCGGACGGGAGCGGGGCGCGGCATATGCGGCTCTCGTACTGCTTCCCCGAGCCGGACCGGATCCGGGAGGGAGTGCGGCGGCTGGCCGGCGTGATCGACCAGGAGATGCAGCTGAGGGACACGTTCGGCACCAGCTCGGCCCGCGACCACCAGGGCGTCGACACCCCCGGCCCCGACCTGGCCTAACCGCTGTCTCCAAGGGGGCCGGCACCGCCTCACCGCTCCGCCGGCCCCACCGAGCCCACCCTCCGGACTCGGCCACCTCTCTGCACCGATCACCCTCTTCAGGACCAGCCAGCCCCCGCTCCACCCACCCCTCTTCAAGCCTGGCCACCCCTGCTCCACTTGCTCCTCCGGGCCAGCCACCCCTTGCTCCACCTACTCCCCCGGGCCCGCCACTCCTTGCTCCACCTACTCCCGGGGCAGCCACCCCTGCTTGACCTGCTCCCCGGGCCAGCCGCCCTTGTCCGCCCAGTCACCCCAAGGCCTGGCCTGGCCTGGGCCGCGGCGAGCGGCACCACCGCGCTGGACCTGTGGCCCATCCACCCCTTGCTGCACCCCATCAGGCTTCCGGGCACACCTCCCTTCGACCACGAGCGCCGCAACAGACCACCACCAACGCCTTTTGGCCTTCCCCCTCGCCGGTCGGCCCTCCCCCTGCCCGGTCTCACGCCCACCTGAGATCCGCCACCCGCCTGGCCTCACACCTACCCGCGCACCGCCACCCGCTCACCCGCCTGGCCTCACACCTGGCCGCACACCACCCCCGGTGCGCCTCATCCCGCTCGCGAACAGCCACCACCGTGGCCTCGCACTCTCACGGACACCGCCGCAGCCTTAGCGCCGCTCCCTTCCTAATCACCGTCTCCAGCCCTCCCCTCACCCGCGCCATCCCAAAGTCCGCCCGCCACCACCCTGGCGCACACCATCGCCACTTGCCCCTTCCAGGCACCACCATCGCCCTGCCCCATAAGCCAGGTAACCCCTGACCGGGACCCCCTGACCGTAGGCCTTCTCCAAGCCCCGCCACCGCCCAGTTCACTACGGCTTGGCGGTACGGTTGGACAGCGGCGCGTGCGATCAGCGGAGGAGATGTGATGAGCGATCTGGGCCACGTGCTCGTGCTGGCCGGAGGTCTCTCCTATGAGCGAGAGGTGTCCCTGCGCTCCGGTCGCCGAGTCAGCGAGGTGCTGCGTGCGGCGGGCGTCGACGTGGAGGCCCGCGACACCGACGCGTCCCTCGTGCCCTCCATCCTCGCGGACCCGCCGGACGCGGTCTTCGTGACCCTCCATGGTGGCGCGGGCGAGGACGGCGCGATCCGTTCCGTCCTCGAGCTTCTCAACGTCCCGTACGTGGGCGCCGACCCGGACGCGTGCCGAGTGGCCTTCGACAAGCCCACGGCCAAGGCTGTCGTACGCTCGGTCGGCCTGCGGACGCCGCAGTCCGTCACGCTGCCGAAGGAGACGTTCCACGACCTCGGCGCCACGGTGGTGCTGGGGCGCATCATCGAGCGCCTCGGCCTGCCTCTCTTCGTCAAGCCCGCCCGAGGCGGCTCGGCGCTGGGCGCCTCGATCGTCCGCACGGCAGAAGAACTCCCCGCCGCCATGGTCGGCTGCTTCGCGTATGGCGACACGGCGCTGATCGAGCAGTACGTGGATGGCGTGGAGGTGGCGGTCTCCGTCGTGGACCTCGGCAAAGGCCCGGAGGCTCTGCCGGCCGTGGAGATCGTCCCGGACGAGGGCGTCTACGACTACGCGGCGCGCTACACGGCCGGACACACCGAGTTCTTCGCCCCTGCCCGTCTCTCCGCCCAGGCGGCCGCGGCGTGCGCCGAGACGGCGGTAACCGCCCACACGGCTCTCGGCCTCCGGGACATCTCCCGTACGGACCTGATCGTCGACGCCGACGGCATCCCGCACTTCCTGGAGGTCAACGTGGCCCCAGGAATGACGGAGACCTCACTCCTCCCGATGGCCGCCGAAGCCGCCGGCCAGGACCTGGGCGACCTCTGCCGCACCCTCCTCCAAAACGCCGCCACCCGCGCCCACGCCTGACCACCACTCCCTCCCACCTCCTCTACGGCCAACCAGTCAGCGCGCGCCTGCCCCGTGATTCCCAGGCGCGCCCTCCCACCCGTGACTTCACCTCACGGATAGCCCGCTCCCATTCGCCCGAGCGCGGCCAACTCAAAAAACGGCTCGAATCCGTGCACCCGCCAGCAACAGCCCTCCCGGAAGCCGACGTCGAAGATCGGCCCGGAAGCGAGCACGCAACGGCAAGCCAACCCGAGGCCGAGCAACCGCCAGCACGACCACCCCGAAGCGAACGACCGGCACCAG
Organism: Nonomuraea sp. NPDC003201; assembly: GCF_053590415.1. Lineage (NCBI taxonomy): Bacteria > Bacillati > Actinomycetota > Actinomycetes > Streptosporangiales > Streptosporangiaceae > Nonomuraea > Nonomuraea sp. NPDC003201. The sequence goes on along the minus strand of NZ_JBSFTC010000002.1, from coordinate 40,767 downwards.
AGCCGACTCAGCGACGAACGCCCCGCGGCACGGCCAACCTAGTCTCAAGCACCCAACAGCACGCCACCCAGAGCGAACGGTCAACACCACAGCCGACACACAGGCGGACATCCAACACCACGGCCAACCCGGACGTGGGCAACCACCACTGCAACCATCCCGCACCGAACGCTCGGCACCACAGCCGGCACACAGGTAGACGTCCGGCAGCAAGGCAACCCACCACCGAGGCGAACGGTCAGCACCACAGCGGACGCAGAGACAGACATCCGACGGCACGGCCAACCCAGAGGCAAGCGACCGCCAGCACGGTCAGCCCGGGGGAGGGCAACCGCCACCGCGACCAACCCCGAGCGCGAACGGCTAGCACCGCCGCCGACGCAGAGACAGACATCCGACAGCGCAGCCAACCCAGAGGCGAGCGACCGCCAGCATGACCACCCCCCAGCGCAAACGGTCAGCACCACCGCCGACTCAAAGACAGCCATCCGACGGCGCAGCCAACCCAGAGGCCAGCGCCCGCCAACACGACCACCCCAGAAGACGAACGAGCGGCACTACCGCCGACTCAGAGGTGAGCATCCGAGAGCACAGTCGGTTCGGGGCCGCTTCCGGCGGAGTGGCTGAGTCCTTGAGACAGCACACGACTCAGAGCTGGTTTCCTCCCGGCAGAGGCCGCAGCGGCGCGACGCTTGCTGGAGTAGAGCGCCACGGTCGCTTGGGCAGGGCGACCCCGCCCCCTGGCCGCCTAGAGCGCTTCTCCGCCGCCACCTTTGCCTTCGCCTTCCCGCGCTGAGCCACCACGGACGCCAGCCACCACGCAGAGGAAGAGCACAAGCGTTCGTGCCGGCATCCTGCCGCATCTAGGTCGCACGCCTCCCGTTCATCACCAGCCCATCCACAGAACGTGCGGAAGAGATAGCCCCCACCGGATCCACAGCCTCGTGGCACGGGATCGATCGGCAGATGCCCGGACGCCGGGCTGAGGGCAGATAAGTAGCCTTACCGTGTGCTGATCGATTCGATGTACCCCAAGAGCTTCGCCAGCGACAACCACGCCGGCGTCCACCCGACCATCCTCGAAGCCATCGCCTCAGCCAACCACGGAGACGCGCCCGCGTACGGCGACGACAACTGGACCTCGGCGTTCGAGGACAAGGCCAAGGAAGTGTTCGGCGCGGGCGCCGAGGGCTTCGCGGTGCTCAACGGCGCGGGCGCCAACATGGTCGGGCTGGCCCTCATGCTCGGCCGCTACGACGCGATCCTCTGCGCTGACAGCGCCCACATTGCCACGCATGAAGCAGGAGCCTCGGAACGCCTGCTCGGCGTCAAGCTGATGACGATCCCCACCAAGGACGGCAAGCTCCGCCCGGAAGACATCAAGTCCCGCCTGGGCGGGATCGGCAACCCCCACGAGTCCCAACCCACGGTGGTCTCCATCTCCCAAGTCACAGAGCTCGGCACCTGCTACTCCCCCGCCGAGATCGCCGCCGTGGCGGAGGCGGCACACGAGTCGGGTCTACGGCTCCACATGGACGGTGCCAGACTCGCGAACGCCGCCGCCTTCCTCGACTGCGATCTGAAGGCCATCACGACGGACGCCGGAGTGGACGTCTTCAGCTTCGGCGGCACCAAGAACGGCGCTCTGGCGGCCGAGGCGGTCGTCGTCCTCGACTCCTCGCTCGCGCCCGCTGTCCCGTTCCTCCGCCGCCAGTCACTGCAACTCGCCTCGAAGATGCGCTTCATCTCAGCTCAGCTTTCGGCGCTTCTGACGGACGACCTATGGCGCGAGAACGCTTCTCACGCCAACAAGATGGCCGCCCGGCTGGCGGACGGACTCGCCGATGTGCCCGGCGTTTCCTTGGCGCACCCGGTCCAGTCCAACGCCGTCTTCGCCGTCCTCCCACCCGCCGTCGCGGAGACCCTCAGAGGACGCTACCTGTTCCACTACTGGGACGAGCGCGCCGGCATCGTCCGCTGGATGACCGCCTTCGACACGACGCCGGAGAACGTGGACGACTTCCTCGACGACCTCCACAAGGCCGCCGCCGCGTAGCCTAGCGCCCACGCCGCCCGCTGTTTCACGTGAAACACGTCGCCCCTCTGAGCAGCGCGACACGGCTCCATGTTTCACGTGAAACGCCCCCCAAGAACCGCCCACCCCGAAGAACCGCCGCCCGTACGACGATCTGCCAACCTGAGCTCCCGACCAACCAAGCACCTCGTTTCACGTGAAACACCGGCCGTCCGAAGCGGGACTTGGCATCGGTTTCACGTGAAACAGCGGCCTTGGCGAACCGTCCGCTGCGGTCTCACGTGAATCAGCAATCCCAACCGGGCGCCTCAACGCTTCGTCGGCCGTCACCGCCGCATCGCCCGTACGCGAGGACGGCAGCGGCCGGGAGTGAGCAGCTGACAATGACGGTTTCACGTGAAACGGCGAATCCGGACCGGGCAGATCAATCGCTCGTCCGCCGGCACCGCCGCGACGTCCATCGCGAGGCCGCTAGGGGCGGGGGGTCGATCGGTAGGCAGCGACGGTTTCACGTGAAACAGCGGCCCCGGCGAACCGTCCGCTGCGGTCTCACGTGAAACAGCTATCCAAACCAGGCGCCTCAACCGTTCGCCAGCCGTCACCGCCGCATCACTCGTACGCGAGGACGGCAGCGGCCGGGAGCGAGCGGCTGGCAATGACGGTTTCACGTGAAACAGCGTCAGTCTTCGGACTCCCGCATCGCGCGGACAGCTTCCGGCGCCATGGTGCCGATGATCCGCTCAAGGTCGTCGATCGTGGCGAACTCAACGACGATGCGTCCCTTGCGGCGGCCCAAATCCACCTTCACCTTGGTCTCGAAGTGGTCCGAGAGGCGGTCGGCGAGGTGGGTGAGACCGGGAGCGGTGGGCTTGGGTGCCTGGCGCTCACGCGCGGGCTTTGTGGCCGCCTTGGCGCTCCCCATCGCGACGATCTCCTCAACCGCCCGGACCGAGAGGAGCTCCGCCACGATTCGCTTGGCCAGTTCGATCTGCTCGTCAGCGCTGCCGAGGCCGAGGAGGGCTCGAGCGTGACCGGCGCTGATGACCCCTGCGGCCACCTTCTGCTGAACCTCAGGCGGGAGGTTCAGCAAGCGGAGGGTGTTGGTGATGTGGGAGCGGGAACGGCCGACCTTCTGCGCCAACTGATCGTGCGTCGCCTGGAAGTCGTCGAGGAGTTGCTGATAGGCCGCAGCTTCTTCAAGGGCGTTCAGCTGCTCACGCTGAAGGTTCTCGATGAGGGCGTCCCGAAGGAGATCATCGTCCTGAGTGTTGCGGACGATCGCCGGAACCGGGTCCAAGCCGACCTGCTGACACGCCCGCCAGCGCCGCTCCCCCATGATCAGCTCGTACTGGCCACCGCCGACTGATCTGACCACGATCGGCTGCAGGAGACCGACCTCGCGGATGGATGCCGCCAACTCCTCGAGGCGTTCCCCGTCGAAGATCTCACGCGGCTGCCGCGGGTTCGGGACGATCGCGTCCAGCGCGACCTCCTTGAAGTACGCGCCAGCGATCGGCCTCGGGCCGGTGTCCGCCGTTGAACCATTCGACGGGGCAGGCACCGTTCCCGTTCCGTCAACGATGGGACCGGTCGGGATGAGTGCCCCGAGCCCCTTGCCCAATCCCCGCCGCTGCTGACTCACTGCGTCTCCTCATCCACCCGGCCGATTCCGGTCACTCCAGGAGAGGTTACCGTCGTGCGCGCGACGGGGCGCCCCCTCGCCACACACCACCCGGTTCTATTTACACCGACACGATCACAAACCAACCGAACGACTGACTTGAGCCCATCTCACGCTCGAGACAATCGCCACCGCCACCACACGATCCGGTGCCGCGGTCAAGGGTCTCCATGCCGCGCCTGAACGCACTTCCCCCGCGGTGCCCTCCCCGACGCCCTCACCACCTTTCTCCTCCATCTCGCTACTCCGCATCCCTGCGATCGCATCACCTCGCCTCCCCGCCTCATCACTCCCCCGTCCCGCCGCCTCTCGCCGCCTCGCCGCCTCGCCGCCTCGCCGTCCCAACCCCCTGTTCCACGCCTCGCTGCCTCGCCACCTGGCCACCCGGCTGTCCTGCCGTCCCGCTGTCCCACCGCTTCGCCGCCTCACCATCCCGCCGCCTCACCATCCCGCCGCCTCACCATCCCGCCGCCTCACCATCCCACCGCCTCACCATCCCACCGCTTCGCTGCCCTGCCATCCCGCCATCCCGCTGTCCCACGGCTTCGCCGCCGCGCCGTCCCGCCTTCCTGCCCCACCGCCTCACCGTCCCACCGCTTCGCTACCCTGCCATCCCGCCATCCCGCTGTCCCACGGCTTTGCCGCCGCGCCGTCCCGCCTTCCTGCCCCACCGCCTCGCCACTGCCCCGTCCCGACGCCTCGCCGTCCCACGCTTCGCCGCCTTGGCACAGCGCGGCGTCGGCCCAGGGGGGCAGCTCCGCTCGGCGTGAGGGTTCTTCAGCCTCCCCCATCGCCATAACCCGGGATGCCGAGGCGGCGGCAGAACGGCGGGATCGCGGGTGCCAACGTCCATCGGACAGTGCGCTTAGACGTCACGCTCGACGCCAGCGGTGCCTGAAGAGCTTTCGTTCATCCGACGCTGCGCTTAGACGCCGCGGCTTGACGGCCGCGTTGCTCGGGGCGCCATAAGCCACCGCACGGCGCGCGTCGACGCCGACGCGGTGCTGGCGGGTGAGGCGCCACCGCGTGATCGCGCCCGCGCTGGTACCCGAGGCGACCCCTGCGCTGGTGGTCGGCTGCCCGCGTCCATTGGGAAGGCGGAGCCGCGAGACGCCCATGTGGCAAGGCGGGGGATGCCGTTGTAGGACGTTCGAATCTCACTCCGCCTAGCCAGCCCGCAACCGCACTCGCTGTGCCTCGCTCGTATGCCACGGTGCCGACGCCTCACGATCCTGCCGACGCGTCCGACCCGCAACGGCGGCGACTGTGCCCCCGGTCGCGAGCCGCGGTGGCCAGCGTCTCACGATCCTGCTGGTGAGTCGGTCCCTTCGCTCTGCCCCGTCCGGCTGCCCTGCTGCGGGGCATACCTGATTGCTCTGCTACCGCACCTATCCGGCTGCTTTGCCCCCGCTGGTCCGGCTTGCTTGGCTGTCCTGTCGGCCCTGCCAGCCCTGTCGGCCCTGTCGGCCCTGCCGGCCCTGTCCGCCCTGCCAGGTCCGGTTGGCCTGGCAGTCCTGTCGGCTCTATCGGCCCTGCCGGCTCGGCCGGAGCGGCTGGCCTGGCTGGCGCGGCTGACTAGGTTGCCTGGCACCCCTGCCCGTTGTGCCCATCCTGTTGCCCGGCTGGCCAGCCGGCTGCATGACTGCCTGGTTGCCGCGCCCAACCGACTGTCCAGCTCGTCTGGCCGTCCAGCGACGCATCGGCCCGGACGCCTCGATCGTGGTGCTCGTTCCGGGCCGCTCTGCAGACTCTCGTCCACCCTCCCTGCAGTCACCCAGCATTCGCCACCATTTGTCCCGGCAGGCCCGCCTTTACCGCACGTCGCATCGCCGTCTCGCTGTGCCGCTCGCACTCAAGAGTCAGTGTCCCCTGTCTGGTTGCGCCACCGAGACGCCGTGATGCTGGGCTCGCGCCGGCCCCAATGACGGCAGCTTGTCGTTTGCGCGTGCTGTCGTCTCGATGTGCCTGGGGCAGGGGGTCGGGCCTCTACGGCGGTTGTGCGATCCGTGGGGAGGCATGCTCGTATGCCCTGGCTCACTGCTGCTCGTGTCGAGGCAAGAGGAGGTAGGGCGGGCCGGTGGGCTGGGTCGCGGGCAAGGCCGCGGTAGGCGGGATGGCTGCGTATGGCGGGGTTGTGGGTGCTGTGGCGGGAAGATGGGGGTGGAGGGGCCTGGGTGTGGGCGTGGGTGGGTGAGGGCTTGGCGGCCGGCCGGGTGGGCGGGGCGCGGGAGTTGTGGTGCTGGGGTGGGGTTAGGCGACGGGGGCGCGGTGGGCGATCTCGCGGGCGGCGTCCATGTAGGCCATCGCGCCGCTGGAGCCCGGGTCGTACGTCATCACCGACTGCCCATAGCTGGGCGCCTCCGACAGGCGGACGCTGCGGGGGATGACCGTGTTGAGCACCGTGTCGCCGAAGTGTGACCGGACCTCGTCCGCCACCTGAGAGGCCAGCCGGGTCCGCCCGTCGTACATCGTCAGGACGATGGTCGAGAGCTTCAGCGTCGGGTTGAGGTGTGCGCGGATCAGGTCGACGTTCCTGAGGAGCTGTCCGAGGCCCTCCAGGGCGTAGTACTCGCACTGGATCGGGATCATGACCTCCTCGGCCGCCACCAACGCGTTCACCGTCAGCAGGCCCAGAGAGGGCGGGCAGTCGATCACGATGTAGTCGAGGTCGATCGCCTCGTACGCCGCCAGCGCGCGCCGCAGGCGGGCCTCACGGGCCACCAGCGAGACCAATTCGATCTCCGCGCCGGCCAGGTCGATGGTGGCCGGGGCGCAGTAGAGGTTCGGCATGTCGGGGACCTGCTTGACGATGTCCGCCATCGGGAGGTCGTCAACGAGGACCTGATAGACGTCCGGCACGTCGCCGCGGTGCTCGGTGGCCAAGGCTGTGGAGGCGTTGCCCTGAGGGTCGAGGTCCACCACGAGGACGCGCTGCCCATGCATAGAAAGGGCGGCGGCGATGTTCACCGATGTGGTGGTCTTGCCCACTCCGCCCTTCTGGTTGGCCACCGCGATCACCCTGGTCTTGGATGGACGCGGCCACGTGCCGTCCCCGCCGTCGGGAGTCTGAGCGGCCGTCGGGGTTGCGGATGTTTCACGTGAAACCACTGAGCTGAGTGCCTCTCGTACCAACGGCGAATCACCGGGATTCAGGGGGGTCTGGGTCACGATGTCCATCCTTTCAACCAGTGGTGTGCCGGTGCCAGGAGTTGACTGTCGCGACACGCCCATTTCGGGCCAGCCAACCCCGCTTGGACTCTCGGACGGACGGCTGTCCGGCCAACCAAGACCGCTTGACGCGACTGGCACGACCGTCACCTCCTTCGTCGACGCCTGGCTCGCTCCGGCGTGCGACCCGCTACCACCCGAACCAGTGTTGCAGGCGGCTCGACCTTACCGTGCCCGACGGTCACAAGCTCGGCCGTTCGTGCCCCGATGGCCCGCAATTGGGACTCCGCCTCGGCGAGCTCCTCGGCGGCGCGCTCCCCCTTCATGGCGATCAGCTCGCCACCCTCGTGGAGCAGCGGCATGGCCCATTTCAGCAGGCGATCGAGCGGCGCGACGGCACGAGCGCTGGCGACGTCGAACTCGCGCTTGCCCGCCAGCTCCTCCGCCCGGCTGCGCAGCACCTCGACGTTGTCGAGCTTGAGCGCCTCGACGCACTCCTCCAAGAAGACGGTACGGCGAAGCAGCGGCTCCAGGAGCGTGACCGTGATGTCCTGCCGGACGATAGCCAGCACGAGCCCGGGCAGCCCGGCGCCGGAGCCGATGTCCACCAGGTGCACGTCCGGAGGCACGGCCTCGGCCACGACCGCGCAGTTGAGCAGATGGCGATCCCAGATCCTGGGCACCTCACGTGGACCCAGCAGCCCGCGGACCACGCCGGGCCCCGCCAGCAGCTGGGCGAACGCGTTCGCGCGTTCCCAAGCCTCCCCGGCGAAGACGTCCCGCGCTATGTCCGGCGGCGCCGGAAGCTCATCGCTCACTGGTCGGTGGCCCTTTCTGGGGCTGGTGGCCCTTGTTCGGTGGGAAGCCGGGTGGTCTCTACCCAAGGCTAAAGGTGAGATCACAGTGGAAGACTAGCGGGCCGGTCTGAAGGCGACCTTTCAGCACGCCGCCGTCCGTGTGACCCGGTCCGGATGGGGAGCGTTAACAAGGGGCATGCGCGCATAAATGCGCGCTACGACATACGTACAGAGATAAAAGAGCCTAAATGCGAAACGGCCGTCCACCACGCGTGCGTGCGGGCAGACGGCCGGATCGGATGGCGTAACACCCCTCAGGCGGGCAGGACCACCACGTAGCGGTGTGGCTCCTCGCCCTCGGACTCACTGCGGAGCCCGGCGGCCGCCACCGCGTCGTGCACGATCTTGCGCTCGAAGGGCGTCATCGCGTGCAGCGACCTGGGCTCGCCGCCGTCCTTGACCTCGTTGGCGACCTCGGTGCCGAGCTTGGTCAGCTCGGCCCTGCGCCGCTCGCGGTAGCCCCCGACGTCGAGCATCAGGCGCGAGCGCTCACCGGTCTGCCGGTGCACGGCGAGGCGGGTCAGCTCCTGGAGCGCCTCCAGGACCTCTCCCCCGGGACCGACGAGCTCGTTGCCCTTGAGCCCCACGACGGAGACCATGGCGCGGTCGCCCTCGACGTCCATGTCGATGTCGCCGTCGATGTCGGCGATGTCGAGAAGGCCCTCGACGTAGTCGGCAGCGATCTCGCCTTCCTGCTCCAGCGCGTTGAGATCAGGAGCCTTCTCCTGCTCGGCCTCGGTCATGGCCGGCCTCTCCTTCATGTTCAAGACTTCTTGCTGCCGGTGCGCTTGCTGCGGGACTGGCGGCTTGGCTGCTGCCTGACGATCTTAGGCTCCGGCGGGGGCGGAGGCGCCTGCTCTTCGGGCGTGGTCTTGCGAAGCTTGCCGAACAGGCCGGGCTTGGCCTCGATGGGGACCGCGTTGCCCTTGGCGTCGAACTGCGGCATCGGGTGCCGGCTGTAGAACCAGTGCTGCTGGCCCAGGGTCCAGAGGTTGGTGGTGACCCAGTAGAGGATCAGGCCCAGGGGGAAGTTCAGGCTGAAGAAGGCGAACAGCGGCGAGATGTACATCAGGATCTTCTGCTGCTGCGCCATGGGGTTGTCCGGCATCTGGGCCATCGAGCGGGTGACGCTCTGCCGGACGGTGAGGAAGGTGGTGAGCGAGCTGATCGCGACGAAGCAGCCGATGATGATCTTCTCGCTGACCTGGGCGGCCTCGAAGAACGTGGCAGGAAGCGGGGCGCCCAGGATGAGGGCATGCTTGGCGCTGTCGACCAGCTCCTGCGTCATCCCGAACTTCGGCTGGTCCGCCGCGATCGCCCGCAGCACGGTGAACATCGAGATGAAGATCGGGAATTGGGCCACGACAGGGAGACAGCCGCCGAGGGGGTTGGCGCCCGCACCCTGGTACAGCGCCATGACCTCCTGGTTCATGCGCTGCTTGTCGTTCTTGTAGCGCTTGCGGAGCTCCTGGACCTTCGGCGCCAGCTCCTGCATCTTTCGCGACGAGCGCATCTGCTTGAGGAACAGCGGGAAGATCAGGATCCGCATGCAGATGGTCAGCGTGATGATGGTGAGCGCCCAGGTCAAGCCGCTGTTCGGGTCGAGCACCGTGCTGTATGCCTGGTGGATCCAGGTAATGACTTGGGCGACGGCTGTGTACAGCCAGTTGAGCCAGGACAGCTCCACCGAGCTATCTCCCTTGCGTTTCGTGGGACCGGACCGGGCGTGGGGGCACCGGGTCTATACCTCCGGGATGGAATGGGTGGCACCGCCCGATGCGCCGGACAGTCAGCCAAATGCCGCGCAACGCTCCGTGCGTGGCGATCGCCTCGAGTCCATACGCACTGCAGGACGGGTAGAAACGGCAGCGTGGACCCAGCATCGGGCTGATGAACGCCCGGTAGAACCGGATCGGGATGATCAGCGCCCGAGCGGCGAGGCTCGGCGTCACCCCTTGCGGCTGCTCCGTCATTTTTGTCCACCCGTCGAGGACTCGCGCCGCCTGAGCAAACGTTCCAGTGCGGAGTCGAGCTCGGCGGCCAGAAGCTCGAATCGCGCGGACGCGGCCGGTGGATTGGCGCGTACCACCAGCAGGCTACCTCGCGGCAGCCGGTCGAGACGGTCCCGCATCAGGTGTCGGAGCCGTCGCTTGACCTTGTTCCGGGCCACGGCGCCGCCTACGGCCTTGCTCACCACGAAACCCACTCGAGGGGACTCTTCCCCCGAAGTGGCGAAATGCACCACCAGAGTCGGACGACCAGCGCGCTTCCCGCGCCTGACCGCCGCCTCGAACTCTTCCCCGCGCCGCATGCGGGAGTGACGGGACAGCACCGTATACGCCTAACGCCCGCCGGCATGACGCACCGACGGGCCATATACGCGCGGAACGATCAGGCCGACAGCTTCTCGCGGCCCTTGCGGCGGCGAGCAGCGAGGATGGCGCGACCGGCCCGGGTGCGCATCCGCAGCCGGAAGCCGTGGGTCTTCGCGCGGCGACGGTTGTTCGGCTGGAAAGTACGCTTGCTCACGGGTGGGCTCCAGGCTTGAAGGTGCGCCACAAGGACGCTGTACACACATGGATGGCCTGCCAGGGAAGCGAGGGCACGCGAAATAGCCGTCGCGTGACAAGCCGACCGTCGTACGTTACGGGGGAAGTGCCCCTCAGGTCAAACTGGACGGGTTATCCACCTTTCCACAGGCGACTTTTCCACCGCCGCCCCGGCGTCCACAGTATGTGCACCCAGGTGCCACTAGGCTGTGGACAATGCCTTGAACACAGCTGTGCACATAGATACTGTCGGCCCTTTCGAACCTGCTAAAGGGCTGTGCACAACCTGTGGATCTCCTGTGGAGGGCCTGGGCACGAAGCCCGGCCGCCACGTTGTGGACGAACGGGCCGCCGATCGCCGCGGGCGGCCGGGCATGTGGATAAACGATCGCGGGGGGCCGCGAGAGGAAGGAGGGGGAGCCGCACCATGAACGGTGTCGACCTCGGCACGGTATGGGCGAGGGCCCTGAGCAACTTCCTCAACGAGAACGTGCCGATCCAGCAGCGTACGTGGCTTGGGATGGTGCGCCCGATCGCGCTGGCGAACGACACGATCGTGCTCGGCGTCCCCAACGACTTCATCAAGGACCTCATCGAGGGCAACAAGCTGCGCCCGCTCGTGGCGCACGCGCTGTCACAGGAGCTCGGCCGGACCATGCGGGTGGCCGTGATGATCGACACCACGGCGCCGGAGCAGCTGTCGGTCGACCCTCATCAACAGCCTGTGACTCAGAGTTATCCCCAGAATGTGGAGAACCAGCCGCTCTACGCACAGCCCGCGCCATCGCAGCACCAGCAGGCTTCGGAGCCTCCGCAGTTCTATTCTCCACAGCCTGAGCCGCCCCAGATATCCACCGAATATCCACAGCCGGGCTTCTCTTTTGAACAGGCGCAGCCGTACACACCGCCTGTGGAAAAGGAGCCGGAGCCGGCTCCGAACCGGTGGGAAGCGAAGAGCAACAAGCCCAGCGAACCGGCCAGGCTCAATCAGAAGTACACATTCGAGACATTCGTCATCGGGGCCAGCAACCGGTTCGCCCACGCGGCGGCCGTGGCGGTCGCCGAATCCCCCGCGAAGGCGTACAACCCGCTCTTCATCTACGGAGACTCGGGGCTGGGGAAGACGCACCTGCTGCACGCGATCGGGCACTATGCACAGAGCCTGTACGACGGCGCGCGGGTCAGGTACGTGAGCTCCGAGGAGTTCACCAACGACTTCATCAACAGCATCCGCGACCACAAGGCCGACGGCTTCCGCGGCCGCTATCGCGCGATCGACATCCTGCTTGTGGACGACATCCAGTTCCTGGAGGGCAAGGAGCAGACCCAGGAGGAGTTCTTCCACACCTTCAACACCCTCCACAACGCCAACAAGCAGATCGTCATCTCCAGCGACCGCGCGCCGAAGCAGCTGACCACGCTGGAGGACCGGCTGCGCAACCGGTTCGAGTGGGGCCTGATCACGGACGTCCAGCCGCCCGAGCTGGAGACCCGGATCGCGATCCTCAGGAAGAAGGCCATCCAGGAGGGCCTGGCCGCGCCGCCCGAGGTGCTGGAGTACATCGCCAGCCGCATCTCCACCAACATCCGCGAGCTCGAGGGCGCCCTGATCAGGGTCACCGCGTTCGCCAGCCTCAACCGGCAGGGTGTGGATCTGCAGCTCGCCGAGGTGGTGCTCAAGGATCTGATCACCTCGGAGTCCGACACCGAGATCACCATCGCGGCGATCATGACCGAGACCGCCAACTACTTCGGCATCAGCATCGACGACCTGTGCGGCACCTCACGCAGCCGGGCGCTCGTCAACGCCCGGCAGATCGCCATGTATCTGGCCCGCGAGCTGACCGAGCTGTCGCTGCCCAAAATCGGCCAGCAGTTCGGCCGCGACCACACCACGGTCATGCACGCCGAGCGGAAGATCCGTTCGCTCATCGCCGAGCGCCGGTCGATGTACAACCAGGTCAACGAGCTGACTTTGCGTATCAAGCGGACATCCCGCGGAGCCTGAACTTCATGCACAGCCTGTGGAAAACACTGTGGATCTGCGGAAACGCCGAAACGCGCCGGCTCTTCGCCACACAATGCCCGAAAAAATCCCCCACAGGGCCTGGGGACAAGGTTGGGGACACCCTGGGGAGAACCTGGGGACTACTCGTGGATAACGTGTGGACGGCCTGTGAACAGGCGATCTGGGACTCCAGCCGCGTCCCTTTTACCCCGTGGACAACTTGTGGAAACCTCGTGGATAACCCGTGGATGAAGGCACCAAGATCTGGGGACAGCCTGTGTGCACAGACTCGTCATCCCCAGGCGCGCGAGTTCTCCCCAGGCGTCACCCACATCCCCAGTGGATGAAAACAGGGCTGCTGAGCAGCTAGAACGCCGGTTGTCCACAGTTTCCACAGCCCCTAGTGTGATGACCTCTTATCTCTCTAACAAAGAAACTCAAGACCCATAGAGGGGTTCTCCCGGAGCTCAGGTGCGGGAGAGTGAACACTTGAATCAACGACGAACCCAGGAGGCCGATCACCGTGATGTTCCGAATCGAGCGAGACGTTCTCGCTGAGGCGGTGGCATGGACGGCACGCAGCCTCCCGGCGCGCCCGTCGGTGCCCGTGCTCGCCGGCATGCGTCTGGAGGTCACCGAAGGGCAGCAGCTGAAGCTGTCCGGCTTCGACTACGAGGTCTCCGCCGAGGTGACGCTCGAACTCCAGACCGGTGAGGCCGGCGTCGTGCTGGTCTCGGGCAAGCTGCTCGCCGAGATCACCCGCGCACTTCCTGCACAGCCTGTGGACTTCGTGGTGGACGGCGCCAAGGCGGTCGTCACCTGCGGCAGCGCTCGATTCACACTGCTGACCATGCCTGTGGAGGACTACCCGTCCCTCCCGGCCATGCCGCCGGCCGCCGGCCGGGTGGGCAGCGACGTGTTCGCCTCCGCCGTCGGCCAGGTCGCCGTCGCCGCCGGCCGGGACGACACCCTGCCGATGCTCACCGGCGTGCGGATGGAGATCGAGGGCGACACCGTGACCCTCGCCGCGACCGACCGCTACCGGCTCGCCGTACGCGAGCTGAAGTGGCAGCCGGGCCAGCCCGACTTCGCCGCCATCGCCATGATCCCCGGCAAGACCCTCGCCGACACGGCCAAGGCGCTCGGCACGACCGGCGCGGAGGTGGAGATCGCGCTCAGCTCCGCCGGCGGCACCGGCGAAGGCATGATCGGCTTCTCCAGCGCCGGACGGCGGACCACCACGCGGCTGCTCGACCCCGAGTTCCCCAAGTACCGGTCGCTGCTGCCCACGGAGTTCTCCGCCCGCGCGGACTTGTCCACAGGGCCGTTCGTGGAGGCGGTCAAGCGCGTCGCCCTGGTCGCCGAGCGCAACACCCCGGTGCGGCTGGCGTTCAAGAGCGGCGAGGTCGTGCTCGAGGCGGGCAGCGGCGACGAGGCGCAGGCCGTCGAGGCCCTGCCTGTGGATTACGAGGGCGAGGAGATGAACATCGCCTTCAACCACCAGTTCCTGCTCGAAGGACTGGGGGCCATCGACTCGGATGTTGCGCGACTTCAGATGACCACGTCGACGAAGCCCGCTATCCTCACCGGTGGCAAGCCTGTGGATGACGGAGCCGCTACGGACTACCGTTACCTGATCATGCCCATCCGCCTGTCAGGCTGATCCTGTCATCGGGGATGATGGAAGTCTGACAAGGGGGTAGGACAACATGCAGATCGGCATGGTCGGACTGGGCAAAATGGGCGGCAACATGGCCGAACGCCTGCGTCGCGGAGGTCACGACGTCGTCGGCTACGACCGCGATCCCGCGATCAGCGACGTGGGCAGCCTTAAGGAGCTGGTCGAGCGCCTGCAGAAGCCGCGGGCGATCTGGGTCATGGTGCCCGCCGGCAAGCCCACCCAGGCGACGATCGACGATCTCGGCGAGCTGCTCGATCCCGGTGACATCGTCGTCGACGGCGGAAACTCCCACTATGTGGACGACCAGAAGCACGCCGCCGAGCTGGCCGAGAAGGGCATCGGCTTCGTCGACTGCGGCGTGAGCGGCGGCGTCTGGGGCCTCGAGAACGGCTACGCGCTCATGTGCGGCGGCGATCAGGCCAACGTCGACCGGCTCATGCCGATCTTCGAGACGCTCAAGCCCGAGGGCGAGGACGGCTTCGTGCACGCGGGCGAGGTCGGCGCCGGGCACTTCGCGAAGATGGTCCACAACGGCATCGAGTACGGCATGATGCAGGCGTTCGCGGAGGGCTGGGAGCTGCTCGAGGCCTCCGACGTCGTCAAGGACGTCAAGGGCTCGTTCAAGAGCTGGCGCACCGGCACCGTGATCCGCTCCTGGCTGCTCGACCTGATGGTCCGGGCGCTGGACGACGACGAGCACCTCGAGCAGCTCCGAGGTTACGCACAGGACTCCGGGGAGGGCCGGTGGACGGTGCAGGCGGCTGTGGACCACGCGGTTCCGCTGCCGGTCATCACCGCCTCGCTGTACGCCAGGTTCGCCTCTCGGCAGGACGATTCGCCGGCGATGAAGGTGGTCGCGGCGCTGCGCAACCAGTTCGGCGGCCACGCGACCACCTCCGCGGAGGGCAGCACCGAAAAGGGGGCCGACTCCCCCGGTGCCGACGTGATCCCGCCGCGCGAGACCGAGCGTCGGTGACCACAGGCATCCCCGAGGCGCACTAACCTCGTGGGGTGCATGTCGCCCACCTCTCGCTGACCGACTTCAGGTCGTACGCGTCCGTGGAGCTCGGCCTGGAGCCGGGCGTCACGGCGTTCGTGGGGCCCAACGGCCAGGGCAAGACCAACCTGGTCGAGGCCCTCGGCTACGTCGCGACGCACTCGAGTCACCGGGTGTCGAGCGACGCGCCGCTGGTGCGCAAGGGTGCCACGCGGGCGATCGTGCGCTGCGCCGTCCACAGGGATGACCGCCGGGCGCTGGTCGAGCTGGAGCTCAACCCGGGGCGGGCCAACCGCGCCAGGCTCAACCGCTCCCCCGTGTCCAGGGCCCGCGACGTCGTCGGCCTGCTGCGTACGGTGCTGTTCGCCCCCGAGGACCTGTCGCTGTCCAAGGGCGACCCGGCCGAGCGGCGCCGATTCCTCGACGACCTCCTGGTGGCCAGGACGCCCAGGTTCGCCGGCGTCCGGGCCGACTACGACCGGGTGCTCAAGCAGCGCGGCGCGCTCCTGCGTACGGCCGCGCAGGCCCGCAGGGGCAGCAGGAGCGCCAGACGGGCCGAGAGTGACAGCGGGTTCACCGCGGCCGGCGCGGGCGACGTGCTGAGCACCCTGGAGGTGTGGGACGCCCACCTCGCCAGGCACGGCGCGGAGCTCCTTCGGGCCCGGCTGGAGCTCGTCGAGGCGCTGCGCCCGCTGGTGGCCGGCGCCTACTCCGCGCTCGCTCCCGGGAGCGACCCCGCGACGCTGGCCTACCGCAGCACGTTGTCCACAGGTGGGGATACGGATGAGGGTGTCTCGGAGGACGAAGCCGCCGGTGAGCGGGGATCTTTCGATACACAGACGTTATCCACAGACTTGGGGAAAACCCTTGAAGAACGGCTGCGGGAGCGGCTATTGGAGGTCCGCTCAGCGGAGCTCGAGCGCGGCGTCACGCTCGTCGGCCCCCACCGCGACGACCTGATCCTCGGCCTGGGCGACCTGCCCGCCCGGGGCTACGCCAGTCATGGCGAGTCCTGGTCGTTCGCGCTGGCGCTGCGGCTGGCGGCGTACGACCTGCTGCGGGCCGACGGCGGCGATCCCGTGCTGATCCTCGACGACGTGTTCGCCGAGCTCGACAGCCAGCGCAGGCGGCGGCTGGCCGAGATCGTCGCACCGGCCGAGCAGGTGCTCATCACCGCCGCCGTGCCGGACGACGTGCCCGCGGAGCTGGTGGGAGGCCGGTTCGACGTCGCAGAAGGGAGCGTGACCCGTGTCCGCTGACGACAACCCCGCGGCCAGGGGAGCCGCGATGGCCAGGGAGAAGCTGGCCCAGGCCAAGGCCGACGCGGCCAAGCGCGGCCAGCTCCCCCGGCGCGAACCCAGGCGCAAGGCGGCGGGGCCGCGCAGGGAGGGCGGCGATCCACAGCTTTTCGGACGTGCCATTGCCGACCTCCTGGCCGACCGCGGCTGGGAGCGCTCGGCGGCGGTCGGCGGGGTGTTCGGGCGCTGGATCGACATCGTGGGTCCTGACCTGGCCGCCCACACCAAGCCCGAGTCGTTCGAGGACGGCGAGGTGCTGATCGCGGCCGACTCCACGGCTTGGGCGACGCAGGTGAGGCTGCTCGCGCGCACCCTCGTCCGCAGGCTCAACGAGGAGCTCGGCGACGGCACCGTCACAAAGGTCAAGGTCAGAGGCCCGCAGAACGGTCCCCGGCCGTCCGGAGGGTTGCGGGTCACCGGAAGCCGGGGCCCGGGCGACACCTACGGATAGCCTCGATCAGCGGTTTTCCGCAGCAGGCACTTTTGCTGCTCCGGTTGGGCCCCAGGGGCGATCAGAAAGCCACAGACGCGATAAGCCCCCTTTCCGAAGGGGGGATGCTTACCAGGGGGCAAAACGAGCTAGGAGCCATCACAGGCGCGTTCCTTGCCACCTTCGGCCGCCGGACCCGGTAGACTGAAGACGGATTCCGGACACGTCCGCTTGCGTGTCACCCCGGCGGTAAGCCGACTTCCCTTGGGTGACCGCGCATCGGGGCACTCACGACGGTGACGGGCACGGTAGGGGCAGCTTTCGCAGGTCGATGGCCTCCCCTGCCGCGTGTCCGCGGCAGGAGGATTTCGCAGTTGTCCTACGACGCTAGCTCTATCACCGTACTCGAGGGGCTTGAGGCGGTTCGCAAGCGCCCGGGTATGTATATCGGCTCCACCGGGGAGCGCGGCCTGCACCACCTCGTCTACGAGATTGTGGACAACTCGGTGGACGAGGCCCTCGCCGGTTACTGCTCCCGGATCGACGTCACGCTCTTGGCCGACAACGGCGTACGCGTGGTCGACAACGGCCGTGGCATCCCCACAGGCTTCATGGAGAAGGAGAACCGCTCGGCGGTCGAGGTCGTGCTGACCACGCTCCACGCGGGCGGCAAGTTCGACAGCCAGTCCTACGCGGTCTCCGGCGGCCTCCACGGCGTCGGCTCGGCCGTCGTCAACGCGCTGTCGACCGCCATGGACGTCGAGGTCAAGCAGAACGGCCACTACTGGCGCCAGCGCTACGAGATGTCCAAGCCCCTCGCGCCGCTGGCCAAGGGCGAGGGCACCGACGAGACCGGCACCACGATCACGTTCTGGCCCGACCCCGACATCTTCGAGACCACCGCCTGGAACTACGAGACGTTCTCGCGCCGGTTCCAGGAGACGGCCTTCCTCAACAAGGGCCTGACGATCACGCTCACCGACGAGCGCCCCGACCACATCAACGGCGAAGTGCACACCGTCACCTACTGCTACGAGGGCGGTCTGACCGACTTCGTCCAGCACCTCAACGCCAAGAAGGAGGCGGCGCACGCGTCGATCATCTCCTTCGAGGAGGAGGGCGACGGCATCGCGGTCGAGATCGCCATGCAGTGGAACAACTCCTACTCCGAGTCGGTCTACACCTTCGCCAACATGATCAACACCGCGGAGGGCGGCACCCACGAGGAGGGCTTCCGCGCGGCGCTGACGACGATCGTCAACCGCTACGCGCGCGAGCAGAAGTTCCTCAAGGAGGGCAAGGACGACAACCTCTCCGGCGAGGACGTCCGCGAGGGCCTGACCGCGATCATCTCGGTCAAGCTGGCCGAGCCGCAGTTCGAGGGCCAGACCAAGGCCAAGCTGGGCAACACCGAGGCCAAGTCGTTCGTGCAGAAGGCCTGCAACGACCACCTGCGCGACTGGTTCGAGCGCAACCCCGGCGAGGCCAAGGACATCATCAACAAGTCGCTGCAGGCCTCGCGCGCCCGCATGGCCGCCCGCCAGGCCCGCGACCTGACCAGGCGCAAGTCGCTGCTCGAGTCGGGCAGCGGCCTGCCGGGCAAGCTGGCCGACTGCCAGTGGAACGACCCGGAGAAGTGCGAGCTGTTCATCGTCGAGGGCGACTCGGCCGGCGGCTCGGCCAAGGGTGGCCGCGACTCGCGCTTCCAGGCGATCCTGCCCATCCGCGGCAAGATCCTCAACGTCGAGAAGGCGCGGATCGACAAGGTCCTGAAGAACAACGAGGTCCAGGCGCTGATCACCGCCCTGGGCACCGGTGTGCACGACGAGTTCGACATCGCCAAGCTGCGCTACCACAAGGTCATCCTCATGGCCGACGCCGACGTCGACGGCCAGCACATCAACACGCTGCTGCTGACGCTGCTGTTCCGGTTCATGAGGCCGCTGATCGAGGCCGGTCACGTCTACCTGTCGTGCCCGCCGCTCTACAAGATCAAGTGGGACCGCAAGGGTGAGGACGCCTCCTACGCGTACTCCGACGCCGAGCGCGACGCGGTCATCGCCGAAGGGATCGCCAACGGCAAGGCCGACCCGCGGCCGCGGGACAACGTACAGCGCTTCAAGGGTCTCGGCGAGATGAACGCGGGCCAGCTCTGGGAGACCACGATGAACCCGGAGACCCGGCTGCTGCGCCTGGTCACGCTCGACGACGCGGCGCAGGCCGACGACCTGTTCAGCGTGCTCATGGGCGAGGACGTGGAAGCCCGGCGCGACTTCATCATCCGTAACGCGCGCGACGTCCGCTTCCTCGACGTTTAGTTAGAAAAGGGATCATCACCTGTGACGGACGTGAACACTACTCCCCCGGCTGAGCGCATCGAGCCTGTGGACATCCAGTCCGAGATGCAGCGCAGTTACATGGACTACGCGATGTCGGTCATCGTGTCCAGGGCGCTGCCGGACGTCCGCGACGGTCTCAAGCCGGTGCACCGGCGAGTGCTCTACGCGATGTACGACGGTGGCTACCGTCCCGACCGCGGCTACTTCAAGTGCGCCCGCGTCGTCGGTGACGTGATGGGCACCTACCATCCCCACGGCGACACCTCGATCTACGACGCGCTGGTACGACTGGCGCAGCCGTGGTCGCTGCGCTATCCGCTGGTCGACGGGCAGGGCAACTTCGGCTCGCCGGGCAACGACCCGGCGGCGGCGATGCGCTACACCGAGTGCAAGCTCGCGCCCGTCGCCATGGAGATGCTGCGCGACATCGACAAGGACACCGTCGACTTCCGCCCCAACTACGACGGCAAGTCGCAGGAGCCCGACGTCCTGCCGGCGCGCTTCCCGCAGCTGCTGGTCAACGGCTCGGGCGGCATCGCCGTCGGCATGGCCACCAACATCCCGCCGCACAACCTGCGCGAGGTCGCCTCGGCGGTCAAGTGGGCCCTGGAGAACCCCGAGGCCGGCGACGAGGAGCTGCTCGAAGCGTCGATCAGGCTGGTCAAGGGGCCCGACTTCCCCACCAAGGCGCTGATCGTCGGGCGGCGGGGCATCGAGGACGCCTACCGCACCGGGCGCGGCTCGATCACCATGCGGGCCGTGGTCGAGGTCGAGGAGGACAAGGGGCGGCAGGCGCTCGTCGTCACGGAGCTGCCGTACCAGGTCAACCCCGACAACCTCGCCCTCAAGATCGCCGAGCTGGTGCGCGAGGGCAAGCTGACCGGCATCGCCGACGTACGCGACGAGAGCTCCTCGCGGGTCGGGCAGCGCCTGGTGATCGTGCTCAAGCGCGACGCGGTCGCCAAGGTCGTGCTCAACAACCTGTACAAGCACACCCAGCTCCAGGACACCTTCGGCGCCAACATGCTGGCCCTGGTCGACGGCGTGCCGCGCACGCTGCGGCTCGACCAGTTCATCCGGCACTACGTCGCGCACCAGATCGAGGTCATCGTCCGCCGGACGCGCTACCTCCTGCGCAAGGCCGAGGAGCGCGCCCACATCCTGCGCGGCCTCCTGAAGGCCCTTGAGCGGCTCGACGACGTCATCGCCCTCATCCGGGCCTCGGAGTCCGCCTCGCACGCCCAGCAGGGCCTCATGGCGCTGCTGGAGATCGACGAGGTGCAGGCTCAGGCCATCCTCGACATGCAGCTGCGCAAGCTGGCCGCCCTGGAGCGGCAGGCCATCCAGGACGAGTACGACTCCCTGATGACGCAGATCGCCGAGTACAACGCGATCCTGGCCAGCGAGGCCCGCCAGCGGGAGATCGTCAACGAGGAGCTCGCCGAGATCGTCGGCCGCTACGGCGACGAGCGGCAGACCGAGATCATCGCCTACGACGGCGACATGTCGATCGAGGACCTCATCGCCGAGGACGAGATCGTCGTCACGATCACCCGGGGCGGCTACGCCAAGCGCACGCGTACCGACCTCTACCGGGCGCAGAAGCGCGGCGGCAAGGGCGTGCGCGGCGCCCAGCTGCGCCAGGACGACATCGTCGACCACTTCTTCGTCACCACGACGCATCACTGGCTGCTGTTCTTCACGAACAAGGGCCGGGTGTACCGGGTCAAGGCGTACGAGCTGCCCGACGCCGGACGTGACGCGCGTGGCATGCATCTCGCGAACCTTTTGGCGATGCAGCCCGACGAAACAGTTATGGAGGTTCTCGACCTACGCGACTACGACGTCGCCCCCTACCTCGTGCTCGCCACCCGCAGCGGGCTGGTCAAGAAGACCCGCCTGTCCGAGTACGACTCCCCCAGGTCCGGTGGCCTCATCGCGATCAACCTACGGGATGACGACGAGGTCATCGGAGCCCGCCTGGTCTCCGAGCAGGACGACCTGCTGCTGGTCTCCAAGGGAGCCCAGTCGATCAGGTTCACCGCTTCCGACGAGGCGCTGCGGCCCATGGGCCGCGCGACCAGCGGTGTGATCGGCATGAGGTTCCTCGACGGTGACGAACTTCTCGCCATGAATCGACTCGCCGACGGTCAAGATGTGCTTATCGCCACGGAGGGTGGGTACGCAAAACGGACGCCAGTGGAGCAGTATCCAGTTCAAGGACGTGGCGGTAGGGGCGTGCTTACTGCGAAAATCGTGTCTTCCCGTGGCAAGCTGGTCGGTGCCGTCATGGTCAACCCAGAGGACGAGGTCTTCGCGATCACGTTCGCCGGCGGGGTGATCCGGACGAGTGCCGGTGAGATCAAGCAGTCCGGCCGCCAGACCATGGGAGTGCGATTGATGAATCTCGCCGAAGGAGACAGCGTGGTGGCCCTCGCCCGGAACGCGGAGTCGATGGAGACTTCGGTGGAAACTGAGGAAGACGGGGGAGGAGAGTAGTTCATGAGCGCCCAGGGTGGCTCCGCCAGGACAAAGGCGGCTTCGGGTAACGGACAACAGCCGAAGAAGCCCAACGAAACCGAGATCTTCGGCGCGATCGACGACGGCAAGGACACGTCGCCCGCGCAGGGCAAGCCAGGTCCGCCCAAGGAGGAGTCGCGGTCAACGGCTCCCGCGCCGTCACCCATGCCCACGCCGTCCGCCCCCGGCCCTGGCCCCGTCCCCGGCCCTGGCCCCGGTGGTCCTGGTCCTGGCCCCGGTCCGGGTTCCGGTCCTGGTTCCGGCCCGCAGCCTCCGGAGGGCAACGACACGGTCCGCGTCCGTCCGTCGCTCGCCACCGAGGCCCCGCCCGCTCTCGAGCTGCCCAACAAGAAGAAGTCGTCGAACTCCTCGGGGTCCCGGCTCCCCCGCAAGGCCCACCTGGTCCTGCGCCGTGTCGAGCCGTGGTCCGCCATGAAGTTCAGCTTCGTGGTGTCCCTGGTCTGCTTCGTGGTGCTGTTCGTGGCGGTGGCCGTCCTGTACGGCGTGCTGTCGGCCCTGGGCGTGTTCGACTCGCTGGTCGACCTGGTCAACCAGCTCGGCCAGGGGGAGCAGGGGCAGAGCTCCATCCCCATCAACATCGCCTCCTGGTTCGAGCCGGTGCGCATCCTCGGCTACACGGCACTGATCGGCGCCGTGAACGTCGTACTGATCACCGCGCTGTCCACGTTGGGGGCGGTCATCTACAACATCGCCTCTGACCTGGTCGGAGGCGTCGAGGTGACCTTCAGCGAGGCCGAGTAGACGTGGCGCTCGCGCCGGCCCCGTGGGCGGGGACGGCGCGAGCAGCACGCCGGAGGCGGTAAGCTTTTCCTCATCCGAACAACCGGTTCGCCTCCGTCCTGCGGATGCGATAACGTTCGGTGTGCGCGGGGCTATAGCTCAGACGGTTAGAGCGCTTCCCTGATAAGGAAGAGGTCCCAGGTTCAAGTCCTGGTAGCCCCACCCGCTCAAGGCCCCATTCCGATCAAGGAACGGGGCCTTTGACGGCTACGGTGACGGCAACGTCAGTCGAACAGCTTCCCTGAGATCCTTTCGATCGCCTCCCTGTGTGCTTCCTGGTCGCCGTGTGTGTAGATCTCCATCGTGACGGAGATGCGTGCGTGCCCAAGGATCTCCTTGGCGTCTCGGGGGGCCACCTTCAGGTCCTTGAGCATCGTGCCCGTGGTGTGCCTCAGGTCGTGCAGTCTGATTCGGCGTAGCGCGTTGTCCTTGATCACCCGTTCGAACGCGCGACCAAGGTTCGTCGGCTCGATGGGGCCACCCGTGCGTGAGGTGAAGACAAGCCCGGAGTCCTGCCACTCCTTGCCCGCCTTGCGTTTGGCATTCGCCTGCACCCCCGCTTGTTCGATGATCGCGTCTCGGACGAAGGGGATCAGCGGGAGCGTGCGCTTGCCGGCGTTCGTCTTCACCGGCACCCGGACGAGCTTGCCCTTGATCCGCTGGATCTGCCACTCGATGCGGATCGTGTTCCTGTCGAGGTCTACGTCCTCCCACCCGATCCCGAGCACTTCGCCTCGTCGAAGGCCGTACACCAGGAGGAGCAGCAAGGGCAGGTAGTAGGGCAGAGGTTTGGCCGCCTTGAGGAATCGCCGAGCTTCGTCCACAGTCCACGGCCGAACTGTGGATGGATTGGGTGAGGGGAGCGTGGTCAGCCGTGCGGGGTTGCTGGAGATCAACTCTTCTCTCATGGCCCGAGTAAGGGCAGCGCTGAGCGTGACCTTCATGGCGTAGACCGTCCCGACCGAATGACCGGCGTTGATCTGGCGATTGAGGAAAGTCTGGATGGTCGCGACGCGTAACCGGTCGAGGCGTTGCTTACCGAGACCCGGCTTGAGGTAGAGACGCGCCATCGTCTCGTACTTGGCGTATGTCGTAGCCCGCAGTCGGAGGGGCGCCACATGCTCCAGCCAATAGTCCAGGTACTCCCCCAGCTTCCACGGCCGATCGGCTACCGGGACGCCACGACGCGACCGGTCGAGCACTTCAATGAGCTTGGCGTGCACCTCCTCTCGTGTCTTGCCATACTTGCGGACTCGCTTCTCTGTGCCGTCCGACGCCAGGACGAAGGCGGCGCCTTCCCATCGGCCGTCTTTCCGCTGGTAAATGGTTCCTTCGCCGTTCGCTCGCTTGCCCTTCTTGGACATCATGCGGCCTCTCTGAGCTGGGATATGAACTGATCAATGGCTGCCAGGGGTACGCGCCGGCTCCGGCCGACCTTGACCGACTCCAGGTCGCCGGACCTGATCAGGTTGTAGATCTGCCATCGGCTGAGCCCGAGTACTTCCATCACTTGAGGCACCTTGAGCAGCCGTTGTTCCAGGGGAGCCAAGCTCATGCCGCCGTCACCTCCTCTCGGGTTGCCGAAGGATCTTGTTGGTGCTGTGTGATCAGGGATCGCCAGCGTTGGCGGTTGGCGATCTCTAGGAGGAGCCGTTGGCCGAGGGGCGGAAGGTCCGGGTCTCCAGGTGGGACGGGTCGCCAGGTGTAGCGGCCGGGGTCCTGGTCCTCAGTTGCCGAAAGGCTGAGCGCTTCCATGGCCCAGGCGCGGCGGTCGGCGCGGTGTTCGGTGAGGGTCTTGTTGGACCACTTGCGGGAGACCAGGACGCGGCGGCCGGGATAGCCGAGGTGTTCAGCCTTGTGTGCTTTGCCCCGGCATCGGCCGGGAGCCTGCCCCGGTCGGGCGTGCTGGGGCTGTACTCCGTAGCGCAGCCAGTTCGGGCAGGTGGGCGAGCACGGTTCGTAGTGCAGTGCCTCTTGCATCCGGTCGGCATGGTCACGTTGACGTTGGTTGCTCGGCTCGCAGGTCTCGGCGATCGACTTGGTGAGGTACTTGGTCAGGTAGTGCTTGATCAAGTGGTCGGCGCGGTCGGTGCCGCCGAGCACGCCCTTGGCGTCCACCTGACTGCCGAAAGACAGCACATGCAGCGGTTCGTCATCCTCGCCGATGGCGTCTAGCGCTTCGTCCCAGGTGGGCAGCACCTCGCCGGTACGGGGATCGAGGTAGCCAACGCCGTCCTCCCAGACCGGCATGTTGTCGCCGTCGAAGACGATCCGGTCGGTGGCCGGCCACCACACTTGCGCATAGGTGGCGGCGGCGATCTGCTTGATCTCCTTGCGCGACAGGGTGCCGCGCATAGCCAGGTGGAGGTGTGGGGCCAGCCGTTTCTGCGGTTCGACGGTGGCGAAGTACTGCACGTCCCAGCCCGCCACACGACGCAGATTCTGAATGAAGCGATCAACGAGCTTGGCGAAGTGGATCGCATCGCGAGCGGCCCGCGCGTAGTCGTAGCTGTGCGGATCGACGGGTGCGCCGTCGAGGATCCGGCCATAGGACGGCAGCGTGAGCGTGATGAACATCGAGGGCCGGAACCGCTTGCCGTCCGGGGACTCGTAGAAGCGGCCCAGCGTGCCGGAGACCTTCTTGCGCTTGGGCAGGTCTGGCGCGTCCTGTCGCCGCTTGGTGGAGCGTTTGCGGCCTGTGGAGGAGCGGCCCAGGACGCTGCCGCGCAGGCCGGAGGCGCGCATTTCGGCCTCTACCTGGGTGATCGCATCGTCCCAGGGGGCGAGGTCTTGGCCGTCGTGTTCGGCCTGGTCGCGGTGTGCCTGGAGTTGGGCGCGTAGTTCGATCAGGTAGCGCTGTTCGTCGGTGGGCTCGTTGGGGGTGATGTCCGGTTCGTGGTCGAGGTGCCAGCCTTCCCGGCACTGGGCCTTGCGGAGCTGGAGGTTGCGCTTGGCGCACGGCGGACACTTGCTCTCCAAGGTCGCGCCGCATGGGATGTCGAGGCGTTCGGTCTGTCCGGTGACGTGGTCGAGCCGGATCATGGGGACCGGCCGGATGCACACGCCGTAGCTGATCGCGAGCTGGTCAACGACCTCCCGCGCGAGCGGCTGAGCCAGGCGCACCGCGCGGGGAGTCGAACGGTCCATGCCGCTCACTGGGCCTTCCTCCGGGAGGAGGCGCGGGGGCGGCGAGCTCGCTTGACCGGCTGCGGCTCGGGGGCGATCAGGACCAGAGAGGACTGGCCGCACTCGCCGCAGGTGACTTGCTGCGTGGCCTGGTCGAGGGTGCACCGGCCCTTGGTCTTGCAGGTGGGGCACTTGTGCTTGGGCAGGACTTCGGTTCCGGTCATGATCACACCACCTCGGGTAGGGGGAGCGTGTCGTGGTCGGCCTTGAGCCAGGCGACCATGTCGCGGATGTCGGAGTCGGAGACGTAGGCGGCGCGGACCCGTACCGGTTCGGGGGAGGTCTCCAGCCGGACGTAGGCGACGCCCGCGCCGATGTCGGGGATAGGAGAGATCAGGTCGGCCAGTGCGCCACGTTCGCGTGCTCCCTCTCCGAGGACCATGTCCACCTGTTCCGACTCATCCAGCCGTAGCGCGATCTTGTCGGGGAACAGGTTGCGGATGTTCATGACCTCCTTGCGGGGGTCCTGGAGCAGCGCCATGACGCCGACGCCGACCGCGCGCCCTTGGGTGGTGAGCGTGGCCAGGGCAGCGGTGATGCGCCGCTTGAGGTCCTTGTCGGTCTGGTACGCCGTCAGGAAGGCGACTTCATCGACGATCACCAGCACGAACGGGTACTCGATCGTGGCGGTGTGCGAGCGCTGATGTCCGCCGTATAGGGCGGCGCGGTCCTGCATGAGCGCGACCGCCTCTTCCAGCAGGTCGGCGCACTCTTCGGGCGTGGCCGCGTATCGGTGGAACAGGTCGCGGCCGTAGGAGAGCTCCATCAGTTTGGGGTCCAGCCCGAACAGCGTGACCAGCCCCGCATTGACGGCAGGCAGGAGCCCGCGCACGGTAGACCAGATGATCGAGCCCTTGCCGGCACCGGTCGCACCCGCGCCGAGGATGTGTGTGCCGTGCACTCGCAGCCGCCACGGCGTACCGTCCTCGCACAGTCCGATCGGGACCGCGTGCAGGTCTACCGTGTCAGGGATGGGCAGGGCATTGATGGGGTGGCGTAGTGGATCGCGGCGAGGCAGGGACAGTCGCAGCAGGCCAGCCCGGACGATGGAGGTACGGCAGCCCAGCGCACCGAAGGCATGGGCCAGGTTGTCGGCCTTGCTGGTCCACTCCTCGAACGATTGTCCTTTGAGCATCTTGATCGTGACCGTGTCGGCCACCGGCCCGGACTTCACCCGTACCAGGCGTGGCCGGTACTCCAGCCCTCTGGCGAGCTTGGACAGGCCCGCGCCGGACATGGCGAACGACCAGTGCGGCCGGTAGATCCAGGCGAGTCGCCAGAAGGCCAGCAGCCGCCAGCCGACCCACCAGCAGAACGACGGACGGTCTAATAGCGCCCACGAGCCAAGCGCTAGGAGGGTGAAGCCGAGCAGCCAGGCAGTGTTCTGCCAGCCGTAGGTGATGGCCAGCGCGACCAGGCCCACGGTGATCGTAACGGCGACCGGATGCCGGTAGACCGTGCGGACCAGCCCGCAGGAGAACCGCCATCCGAGGATCATGAGCGTGATGAAGGCCGGAGTCTGCACGACGGTCGGGCGGAACATCAGCGGTGCACCCGGAGTCGTGGTGACCAGGTCTCCGGTTACCTCACCGGAGGTACGGCGGAACATAGACTGGGTTCCTTCCTTGAACCGTTGCTGGGAACTTGGGAGAACTGGGGCCACCGGAAGTTGCCGCTTCTGGTGGCCCCGCTATGTGTGATCAGGCCGCTGCCTGGTCGGAGGACTCGATGGCGTGTAGACGCTCGCAGTCGGCCAGGTAGCAGGTAGCCGCATCGAGCAGCGCGCGCGCCACGGCCAGGTCCTGGTCGGTAACCGGCCCGCCGCCCGTGGTCGAGATCGACACGTCCGCCTCAGGGGTGGACATGGACAGCAGGGGACGGGTGCCCTGGATGACCAGGTTTTCCAGCCGGATGCGGGGCGTGTGGAAGGAGACGTTGAGCTGGGCTCTGTCGCGTCCGTGCAGGGACATCGACACATAGGTGTAGGGCTCTCGGCTCATTGACCGGTCACCGCCTGCCGCGCCGGGAGGCCCCGGAACATCCGCTCGACCGACAGCGCGAAGTTCGCGGACTGTTCGGCGAGCTGACGGGCGAACTCCACATCGGCCGCCGTGATCCGGTTCGGCGTGGAAGTGGTGACCAGCACCGACGTTGCGCCGAAGTCCATCATGAGTACCGGGGTACGCAGCCGGTAGGGACGGTTCTCGGCGCGGGCACCGGCCGAGGTGTTGAGATTGATCACGCTGGTCGGGCGCTTGTGTCGGGTACCCATCAGACTGCCGCCTCCTTGTTGATCGAGCTGTGCTTGCTTGCGGTCCGGGGAGCACGCATCTCGCGTGCCTTGATCGAGTAGGCCAATCGGCCCTGCTGGTTGACGTACGGGGTGACGGTCATGCCGTCGAACTCGACCGGCGTGAACGGCAGGCCCGCCATGGGAGCCGGGGGAACCGGCTGCACGGGGGAGAGGATCTTGACGGAGACGGTTTTCTGGGACGCCTTGACGGTCGGGTCGGCGTCCATGACCGCGATCTGCCAGACCGGCTCATTGGTGTGCTTGTCGCGTGCTTGGACCTCGCGCGCCTTGGTGGAGGCGTCGAAGTCGCGTACCGGCTCGACCTCGCCCACGGCGTAGCAGCCAGCGGGGAACATTTGGTCGAAGCTGATCGGGATGGGGCCTTGCAATGCCATACCTTGATCTCCAGTCGTATCGTTGACAACTCGTCTTATCGAGTAGTTCCAAAATAACTTGCAGATGACTACTCGACAATACAAGTACGGCGACTGGATGTGTGACTTGCATCACATCATCGTGACTACAAGGTGTAGGCGTCCTCTAGCTCGTGCAACGTCCCGGGAAGTACCTGCTCCAGGACCAGAACGGGGCGTCCGGAGCCATCGAACACCGTTGCCAGTACGGCGAGCACCGCAGCGGACTTGCCGATCTCCAGTAGCTTGGCCTCATCGGCGGACGGGTGGCGAGCGCTCAGCCGCTCTTTCACATGCTCCAGTCGCAGACGCTTGGCCGCCTGAATGTGTTGCCGGACGCCGACCTCAAGAACCGTCTTACGGTCCAGGTCTACCCCGTTGGCGATCTCGTGCGAGGCCCAGAAGGTCACTAGGTCGGTCGGGCGTTCGCCGTCGTGGAACAGCACGCGGCGCATCATCACCGGTGCGTTGTCGTCCAGTTCCAGCAGTCGAGCGACACTGCGGGAAGCGGATTGCCAACCAGTCTCGACCGGTGTGCCGCCCGCCTCGCTCTCGGCGCGATCCAGCACCGCCCGACCTGGTTTGCCGGTCTGCTCCGCAGCGGGAAGCAGGGCCTTCACGTACGAGCCCTTGCCATGCTCGCGGGAGATCACGTTGCGCTCTTGGAGCAGTTGCAGCGCCCGGACCACAGTCGGCCGGGACACGCCGAACTCCTTCACAAGCTGAGTCTCGGACGGCAGCAGCGAGCCGGGAGGGTAGGTGCCATCGGCGATCTTGTCGCGGATCGCCCGAACGATCTGCGCGTACTTCGGAAGCTCAAACTCATCTGTTGACGCCATAGCGACCACCTAACAACTCGACTTGTCGTCAAGGTATCAGGTGATCGTTGGATGGTGCTAGGTAGCACCCTGCGGACGGATCGGTCGACCAGTCCGCACCGCCTTCAGACAGTTCGGGCACACCGGATCCATTGGCTCCCACAAGAACAGCCCGCCGAAGCGATTGCACACCAACACGGTCAGCCCACACATTGAGGTCGCGTCTGTGGACACTCGCAGCTCTGGCGTGATCGCCACCAGGCAGAACGGTTTCATCCCATTGATGGCCAGCGCGTAGCCACGCGTCACCGACGGGCCAGGCTTGCTAACGCCCATCGTCGCTTCCCGCCTCTAGTGCGGCCCAGACGACCTTTCCCCCAGTCGCCGGCCAGCGATAGCCCCAGTCCGCCGTTAGGCACTCCACCAGCCACAGTCCGCGCCCGCCCACCTCGTCAATGCCAGTCCGGGACAGCTTCGGGGGAGTGCGAAGCGAGTCCCACACCTCGACCACCACCAGGCAGTCCGGCAAGCACGTTTCATAGACCCCGACCCAGAAAGGACCCGACTCGGCTGCGCCGCTCATAGCCTTGATCGCGTTGGAGCTCAGTTCGCTGACCAGCAGCTCAGCGTTCTCGCTCAAGCCGTGATGCCCCCATTTGGTCAGAGCGTTTCGTACATGGCTACGTGCGACCGACGCGGCGAGCGGGTGCACCGGCAGCTCCGTATAGCACCCCATCACGCCGCCAGCCCCGCCAAAATCTGTGTCGCGCGCTCCAGGGCATCGGTATCCACGCAATGATCCAGCCCGCGTCCCCAGGTGAACACCCAGCCCGCGCCGCACGCGGCAACTCGCACCTTTAGTAGCCCCGACGCCCGAGCGATCACCAACACCGGCTCGTCCTTGGCCGGCAGCTGGAGAGCGACCGCCAGTCCGACAGTGTGCAGATTCCATGCCAACGGCACCAAGCGGGCGTACTGGATGTGCCACAACGGCATCCCCGTCAACTCCCCAGGCGACCGCCCGCTCACGTCGACTCGCCGCCCTCGCCCGTGCCATCACAGCGCAAGCAATCTCCGCGCGTTCTCACACCGGCAGGCTGATCATCCGCCGACGACGCGACTAAACCGCGCCGAGGACTGACGTACTTCCAGCCGCGCCCGTCGCATGAATCGCATGCGCTGTGATCGGTCATGGGTTCCACCTCTGGTCGGCCGAAGCTGCCCGTGAAGCGACACCTCTACTCGCCTAGAGGAGTAGCTGTACAGCATTGTCAACTCGTCTAGAGGAGTCGTCAAGCCTTACCTAGCAGGAAGCTCGTACGAGAGCACATAGGCATCGCTCGACATCACCGTGTCGCATACCTCCACCGCCCGACCCTCCACGGTGTACGCCGTGCGGATCAACTGAAAGACCGGGACTCCAGGAGCCAGCTTCAACGCCCGTGCCTCATCGCGGAGCGGCATCCTCGCTTTGACGTCCTCCACGAAGTGATCCAACCGGTGTCCCAGTTCCTCCAGCCGAGCGTAGATTCCGCCCGGTCCACTGTTCGGCTCCGCGATCTGCGTACCTCGCGCGATGTCGGCCGGGATGTAGGAGACAGCCGTTTCGACCGGCTGACCGTTGATCAGATAGCGCCGAGAACGAGAGATCACGAGGTCCGTCCTGGAGATCCCCAACCGCTCGGCCACGGAGGCGGAAGCCTGCCCTTCCTCGATCTTGATCGAGTCGACGGACGGTTTGGCGCCGGCCCCTTCCGTCTCGGCGATGAAGGCGGCCCGCCCCTGCTCGCGATGGCGCCGAGCGAAGCGATCAGAGCCCAACCGGCGTACCGGTGGACGCGCACGTACGAACACACCGCGCCCATGCTCCGCGACCGTCAAGCCCTCACCTTGGAGCACCTGGAGAGCGTTGCGAATGGTCATCCGCGCAACCCCGTAGTGTTGGATGAGTTGAGCTTCCGAGGGCAGGCGCTCGCCTTCAGCGAGTGTCCCCCGCTCGATCGCGTCACGGATGTGATCGGCGATCTGGCGGAACACTGCACGGTCGCTGATCGGGTCCAGGTCCGGCAACGGCAGCTCGGCCACGACCACTCCTCAACTCGTACATACGACTATGTGGGCTGAGGATAGCGACCAGGAACGCCGGAGGGAATCGATGGATCACCCGAACACGCACTCCGTCAGCGTGGCAGGTGTCATCATCGACGATCAGGGACGCGCGCTGTTGACCCAGCGCAGGGACAATGGCCATTGGGAGGCGCCGGGCGGCATCCTCGAACGCGGCGAGGACATCACCACCGGTCTCCTCCGAGAGATCCGGGAAGAGACCGGCCTGGACGTCGAGCCCGTCACCCTCACTGGCGTCTACAAGAACATGACCCGGCACATCATCGCCCTCGTCTTCCGCTGCAAGGTCATCGGTGGGCAACTCTCCGAGACCAGCGAGACCCGCGCTTTCCGTTGGGCCACCGCCGACGAAGTGCGCTCGTTGGCCAACGAGGCATTCGGCGTTCGCGTCCTGGACGCCATGCAGCACAACCCCGTGCCAGCTATCCGCCACCATGACGGGGTTCATCTCTGCGAGGGCAGCGCACAACTCGAATGACCTTGCTGAATTGTTCTTATAGAGATCAAGGCGGCGGCTGCGCCGCCGCACGCCCGCGCGGCCCTCTCCCCGCGCGAGCATGCGGCCTGGGGGCCGGTCTCGCGCGGGGAGCCGCGCGGGCTGACGGGATCACAGTCGGCCAAGCCGATCACACACGCAGATAGCCACCCGAAGTAGGCACCGGAGCCGGGACAGGTCAGGACATGCCTCCGGCGGGGACTCGGCTCCGGGATGATCGCGATGACCAGCCATCTGGTAGTCGGTGGCGAGGGTGCCCGATCTTCCCGCCTGCCACGTCCAGGCAGAGCCCAGCAGACCAAGGGCCTGGGGCCAAGGTCGTTCGTCCAGTAGGGCGCTCCACCTTGACCCCAGGCCCTTGGCCCGCTGCCTGTGCAGGTGGACGAGGCAGACGGGAAGATCGGTTTGCGGGGGCCATAATGGGCCAATGACTGCCGCCGATCACCCCACTCTCGATGAGATCAGGAAGAGGAGAGACTGGATCTTGGCATTGGTGGAGGCTGGCGGACGCGAGGCTCTGTTCTCTCTGCCGCAAGGCGAGTACACGTGCCCATGCTGCTTTCACCCGACCTTGCGTATGCGTGGCTACTTTGGGTTCTGTGAAGAGTGCGACTGGGAAGATGATGGCCAAGACGACCATGATGCGGACGTAGTGCGCGGCGGTCCCAATGGCTCTCTAAGCTTGACCGAGGCCAGACGCATCTATCGTGAGTTGCGCCGCTTGCCGCCGTTGGAACTATGACGGCAACGTTGACGGCAACACCACCGAACATCTTCGGATGATCTCAGCCGCCGATCACAGTCCTGAGCGAGGCAAGGGACGTACAACGGCCCCGGTGATCGTGCTGATAAGGAAGAGGTCCCAGGTTCAAGTCCTGGTAGCCCCACAGAGTTTCACCAGCTCAGAGGCTAGATCCCAAGATCGTGGATCTGGCCTATTGATCATTTGACCGTCATTTGACCGTCGCGCCAGACCTCGCGACCGTATGGCACCGTGTTCAAGTAAGTTCTCCGGGCCTTCGACGGTGTTGGGTTGTGCTCGTACGATGGCGACAGGGCGCGAAGAGATGTTCTGTGGCCTTCAAGGCAAGCCATCCGGAGGGCCGACCACTGTATGTGATCTTGGTTTTGCAGCGAACCTCCCGCGTTCCCTGCACGACCGGAGGCTTGCTGCAAACCGACCCCAGTAGCTGCCTCTCTTGCGCAGTTTGAGCTGCGGCTTTACCTTGGGGTCCTCATCGCCCCTGCGAGGGGTCTCAATGTGTAGCCCGCGAGGGGGACGTCCACCAGCTCGGCGTCCTCATCGCCCCTGCGAGGGGTCTCAACGCGATCAGTCCACCGGTACAGCTCGTAACCCTGCGTGCTCATCGCCCCTGCGAGGGGTCTCAACGTCATGTAGTGCTCGCCGGACCATGGCGTGTCCGGAGCGGTGCTCATCGCCCCTGCGAGGGGTCTCAACGGGGCCGTGGGCGTCCTCAGTGTGGCTGCGGAGGTTTCGTCCGACACCGCTTGTTGGCGAGTTCTGACACCGCCGGGCACGTGTCGGTGCCGCGGATGTTGGTTTGCGTCGACACCGCTTCCGCGCCCGACGGGTGTCAGGTTGTCCGCTGCTTTGTGGCTTGGGCCAGACGGTAGGAGTCGGTGCCGGTCTCGAGGATGGTGCCGCCGAAGGTGAGTCGGTCGACGATGGCTGCGCATAGCCGGGGGTCGGTGAAGGTCTTGGTCCAGCCGCCGAAGGACTCATTGGACGCGATCGCGACCGAGGCCTTCTCCTCACGCTCGGTGAGGACCTGGAAGAGGAGTTCCGCGCCGCGGCGGTCGAGTTGCATGTAGCCGAGTTCGTCGATGCAGAGCAGGTCGACGCGGCCGTAGCGGGCGATGGTTTTCGCCAGCGTCATCTCGTCGGCGGCCTCGACGAGCTCGTTGGCAAGCTGGGTCGCCAGGGTGTACTTGACCCGGTAGCCGGCCATGGCGGCCTCGGTGCCGAGTGCGATCAGCAGATGGGACTTGCCGGTGCCGGAGTCCCCGATCAGACACAGCGGCTGTCCCTTCTGGACCCATTCGCACTTGGCGAGGGTGTGGATCACGGCGGGATCGATGTTGGGGTTGGCGTCGAAGTCGAAGGCCCGCAGGGACTTCTCGCGGGGGAACTTGGCGGCCTTGATCCGGCGTTCGGACCGGCGTCGGGCGCGATCGTCGCACTCGGCAAGCAATAGTTCGGCGAGGAACCCGCGGTAAGACATCTGCTCACGCCCTGCCCGGTCGGCGTAGTCGGTGAAGGAGTTGCGGATGGTGGGCATTCGCAGCATCCGGCACGCTTGGTCGATCGCGGCGTCGGCTGCTTCTTCGGTCATTCCACGGCGCTTGGTGGTCACGGTGCGGCTCCTTCGTTCGGGGTGTCACGTCGGCTGGCCAACAGCTGGTCGTACTTCTCCACGCTCGGCAGCGGCCGAGTGTCGGCCGGGATGTGGGCGCGGAGCCGGCGCTCGGTCAGCGATCGCACGGCAGGGATCTCGCCTTCTCCGCGTGCCCTGTCGCCGCTCATCAGGGACTGGTGGTCCGCTGTCGTGTCGTCGGCTCCGCCATCTGCTGTGTCGTTGTACTTGCGCGCTTCCAACGCGACAGCGTCCGCGGTGAGCGCGCCTGCACGCAGCGCCGTCGCGAGTCCGGCGACGACGTGGTCGTGTGGAAGGTGCCGGTGCATCATCAGGACCTCAATGAGGGCACGGGTGCCGTCAGCGTCACCGTGGGCCTTGCAGGCCGCGGCCCACCAGGCGTCGTGAACGGGCGTGAACCGCCCGGATGCCCTGGCCTGCTCCAGCGCTTTCGCACCGGGTAGCGCGCCCGGTTTGCGGAGGAGGACCTCGAGATAGTGGTCCAGGTCGACCCGGGTCGAGCCCTTGGTCATGAGCCGTTCGTGGCGGGCGATCTCGGTCCTGCCGTCGAACACGACCAGGTCGCTGGCGTTCAGGAGCACCCGGGCTTGACGGCCGACCATGCGCGCGGGCACGGAGTACTTGTTCATCCGGACCGTGACCTGGGCGTACCGGTCCACGCGCGGGGTGAACCAGCGGCCGGTCTCGAACGGCTCGGTCGGAAGGGGCGCGAGGAGTGGCTGCTCGGTGGCGAAGTGTTCCCCGACCGTGCGGGCGCGGGACCCGATCCGCCGGGCGTCGTCGGCTTCGTCCCAGGCGTCGACCATAGCGTTGAGCTCGGCGAGGGAGTCGACTTCTGGGATGGGGACGAGGTGGTTGCGTCGGAACCAGCCGATCTGCCCCTCGACGCCGCCCTTCTCGTGCGCACCTTGGATTCCGGGCTGGCAGTAGAAGGCTTCGATGCCGTAGTGGGAACGGACGGCGGTCCACCTGTCGGCCTCGACCCGCTGGCGGGAGAACCCGATCACGCTCGCGACGGCGGCCTTGAGGTTGTCGTAGCGGATCTTCCCGGTCGGCACCCCGCCGAGCACGTTGAAGGCGTGGACGTGACCCTTCGAAGAAGGCTTCCTGCCCAGCCGAGGCACTGACCCTGTGCACGGCCTTGCCCGAGTAGGAGAGCCGAAGGCTGAACAGCGCGCAGGTTACGAGCTCGCCGCGCAGGCGGATGGCGACGTCGCCGAAGTCAACCTCGGCCTCGCGGCCCGGGAGGTGCTCTTGCGGGATGAACGCGTTGGCAGGTTCCCGTCCGACCTCGACGCGAATCTCACGGCGTCGGGTGGCGACGTACTCGCGGACCATCCAGTACGACACCACCCCGGCCCCCGTCATGTTCGTCAAGCAGTCGATCGAAGATCCGCTTCGCCGTGTGTCGCTGCTTCCGCGGCGCGTCGAGGTCCGAGCGCAGCCAGTCGTCGATCACCACTCGGTACGCGTCAAGCCGTGAGCCGCGTTTGGGCGGTTGCTTTCTCTCCTTCGGCCATGCAGATTCCAGCGCCGCTGTCACGGTTCGGAAGCCGACGCCGTGCTTGCGCTGCAGCGCGCGGTTGGACATCCCAGATCGGGCATCCCGTCGGATCGCCGCGTACAGGTCGACCCGGGAACGCGGCTGCGTCATCGGTGGCACTCCTGACGTGAGCACGCCGTGGGCACGACTTTCGGCACCGGGCCACCGCCTGGGAACGGTGACCGCATGCGACCAGAGCCCGGAATGACTGGCCCTACCGAGGTGCCTGGTCATGTGCTGCGCAGGGCTTCGGTGGGCGGTACTGAGGCTGAGTCGGCCCGGAGTGCGGGGTACGACCGACGACGGAGCCGATGAGCAGCGAGTAGGCCAGGTCGAGTCCCACTGAGGCCCAGGTCAGTACGACGGCCCGGCCTTGCGTGGTGACGAAGACGTTGGTGACGAGCACGCCCAGGATTAGGCCTGTGATGCCGCCGACGACATCAACCTCGACACTACCTGTCCGCCCCGTGTCCCTGGCGCGACGAAGATCTGCTTGCGCGGTGCCTAATCGGTATTCCCGCAACACCTCGCGGGCCCCTCAGTGTTCGGTGCTGAAGAACCGTAGCAACAGCGGGCCGACGGTCTGTGGGTCGACGACGTGATCCGGCCCCTCGAGGGTCTCCCGTTGAGCGTGGGGTAGTAGGTCTGCAAGCTCGTCGGCTGCGCGGTCGAAGAAGTCCGAGGGCAGGCCTGCCATATAAGGGACCGTGATCGGCCCTCCGGTGGTGACAAGGACCGGTTGGGTGACCGTTGCCAGTCGATCGGCCGGCAATTGGTAGCGATTGAGGAAGACGCTGTCGTGGACCAGCGTGGGCGCGAGGGCGACCGAATGCGCCCAATGCGCCGTCTGCTTGCCTGCCGCTTTCCTGGCCGCGATGTTGTCGTCGGAGGCGCCGGTCATGCGCATGAACAGTTCGAGAACCTCCTCGTCTCGCCCGGCGTCGAAGGCGCGTCGGGTGTCTGCGATGTACTCCTCGAATCGCGGGCGTATGTCGTCCCCGACCGCGTAGGGCACCTCCCAGACGGCGATCGTGTCGATGGCTGACCCGGCCGCGGCGGCTTCCAGCGCCAGCGCGCCGCCTGAGGACGCTCCGAACAGGTGTGCTGAGCCGCCCGCCTCCGCGATCAACGCATCCAGGTCCTCGATCTCCCTTTCCACGGCGTACGGCTCGGTGAAGCCGCTCGCGCCGCGTCCCCGACGGGCATAGTTGTAGACCGTGAAGTGCTCGGCGAGAGCTGGCGCCAAGGGAGCGTTCTCCACCCCGTCGTCGAGTGCTCCGCCCACCAGAATGACGGCCGGACCGCTTCCTTCCCTGTCGTAAGCGATGGTGGTGCCATCGTTTGATGTCACGCGAAAGGCCATCTCGTTCATCTCACATCTCCGTTCGAGAGGTTTGTCTCAGCGCCTGAGCAGCGTGCCGACGACGGCCTCGGTGCGCGACCACCGCGCCCTTGCGATCACGGCCGCCACGACGAGAAAGGCGAGCGGCAGCCAAGGGCTCTGCTCGAGCACGAACTGATCGGTGATGACAGCACCGGTCAGCAATGCCGCCAACCCGAGACTGGCCAGGCCCGCCAGAGCCGGGATCAGAAGTCCAACCCCTCCCGCGACCTCCAGCGCTCCGACCAGGTACCGGAGCCACTGGCCAGCCCCGATGTCGGCGAACATGTCCACCATGACCGGGTCGCCGGCGAGCTTCGAGATTCCGCCGCCGGCGATTATCGCCGCCAGCACGACTTGCAGAATCCAGACCCCGATGCTGCTCGCCCGCCCGGGCGTGTGCGCAACGGTTTCCGAGTTGTTCTTGGGGATGGTGCTCATTCGGCTCTCCTTGTCGTGTCCGGGCCTGGTACCGGTGATGGCGTTGGCCGAGTTGGCCGGGTTGTCGGAGTTGATTTCGACCAAGTGCTCGCGGTAGCGGCATCTACTTCTTGTTGCGGTAGAGGACCATGGTGATGGGACCGAAGACCGCGACGAGAAGTACGGACGAGACGAGCACCCAGCCGATTTCCCCGGCTGGCACCGAGCCGTGCATCAGGCCGCGTACCACGGTCGCCAGGTGGGTGATCGGGTTGACCTCGACGACCGCCTGCAACCACCCGGGCATCGTCTTCGGGTCCACGAAGATGTTGCTCACGAACGTCAGCGGGAACATCAGCATCATGCTGACCCCAGCCACCGAGTTCGGCGTGCGCAGGATCAGGCTGAGCATCGTCCACAGCCACGACAGGCAGAACGAGAACACCAGCAACAGCACCACCGAGAGCACCACCCCGACGGCGCCACCCTCCGGCCGGAACCCTAGGACCAATCCGAGCGTGATCACGATCGCCGACCCGATCGAGTAGCGCATCACATCGCCGAGCAGGGCGCCGACCAGCGGCGACGGTCGCCACACCGGAAGTGACCTGAACCTGTCGAACACCCCCTTCTGGATGTCGGTGTTCAGCGTTATGCCAGTGTTCATGGTGATCATGACGTTCGCCTGCACCAGGATGCCGGGCAGCAGGAACTGCAGGTACTCCTGCGTCGACCCGGCGAGCGCGCCACCGAACAGGTAGGTGAACATCAGCGTGAACATGATCGGGAACATGGTCACGTCGACGAGCTGCTCCGGGACGTGTTTGATCTTCAGCAGAGCGCGCCAGCCGAATGTCAACGAGGTGAGCACCGGGCCAGGCCGAGACGGCCGCTCGCCGGCCAACAGCACACTGCGCAGCGCGTCCTCGGTGACCGGCGCCGACGCCTGCTCCGCGGTCGTGGCGGTCATGCGGCATCCTCCTCGGGTGTCTCCTCGGCGGCGTGTCCGGTCAGGGTGAGGAACACCTCGTCCAGGCTCGGCTGACCGAGCGCGAACTCGGTGACGTCGATGCCGCTGCGGGACAGCTCGGCCAGGGCGCGGGCGACCCGCTCGGGGTCGGAGATCCCCGCGGACAGCGCGACCGGGTCGGCGGAGAGCTCGATCGGCACGTCGAGGACGCCGGCGAGGACCCGTTCGGCCTCGGCCCGCTGCTCGGGCGCACGTAGGCGTACATGCAGCGAGCCGGCACCGACCGATGCCTTGAGCTCGCCGCTCGAACCCTCGGCGATGACCTTTCCGTGGTCGATCACGGCGATGCGGTCGGCCAGCTGGTCGGCTTCGTCGAGGTACTGCGTGGTGAGCAGCACGGTGGTGCCCTCGGCGACCATGCCCCTGACGATCTCCCACACCTGGTTCCTGCTGCGCGGGTCGAGCCCGGTGGTCGGCTCGTCGAGGAAGATCAGTTCCGGGGGGACGACCAGGCTCGCCGCGATGTCGATGCGCCGGCGCATCCCGCCGGAGTACTTCTTCACCTGCCGGCCGGCCGCCTCGGCAAGACCGAACGCGTCGAGCAGGTTGGTCGCCCGCTCCCTGCCTCGGCGGCGTGAGTAGCCGAGCAGCCTGGCGAGCAGCAACAGGTTCTCCACCCCGGTGAGGTCTTCGTCGACCGACGCGAACTGCCCGGTGAGGCCCACCCTGCTCCGCACCGCCTGGGCGTCACGCACGACGTCGTAGCCGAGCACTTGCGCCTCTCCGGCGTCGGGGCGCAGGAGCGTGGCCAGCATGCGGATCGTGGTGGTCTTGCCCGCCCCGTTCGGACCGAGCACGCCGTACACGCCCCCGGCACTCACGGCCAGGTCCACACCGGCGACCGCGTGGGTCGTGCCGAAGCTCTTCTTCAACCCTCTCGTCTCGATCGCGAACTTTCCCATGGGTTCGATTCCTTCTCTCGGTGTTGCGAACGGATTGGTTAAGGCTAGTCAAGTTTGACTACTTGGCCAGAGTGCACGCGGAGGAAACATCTAGTCAAGGTTGATTAGAAGCGCATCTTGAGGTGATCGGACACCGTTCGCCACGAACCCGGATCATCGGCCATGATGTAGGCGCCCTCAGACAGTCGTTTGCTCAGGCTCTTCGCCCACTCCAGTTCGGTGCGTGCGTGTCCCGCCCACAGTTCGGCCTGATCGCGGACGTGCTCGGGGGCGTCCCTATTGGGGTGCTCCCGCCACTTGGCCTGCTCTACGAGCTCCGCTTCCAGGCGCGCGACCCGCTCGTTAACCTGCGCGATGGCATCTGTCCTGGTCAGCATGGGCAACATGGCGATGGACGCGTTGAGCATGTCCGGGTCGTGGGTGCGCCGCAGACCGTCGCGGACCAGTTCGACCATCTCGTCACGTCCCCGAGCTGTCGCGCGGTACAGAACGCGCTCCGGCCCGGAGTTGCCCGGCTCGGCGTGTTCGGTGAGGAGGCCATCAGCCGCCGCCTTCTTCAGCGCGTGATAAATCGAGCCGGGCTTGATCTTGGCCCAACTCTCCGCACCCCAGCTCTGCAGTTCGGACCGCACCTGGTAGCCATGCGCGCCGCCGGAGAGGTGCACGATACCGAGCACCAGGAGCTTCGTCGCCGACACGCGCCCACCTCCGCTCAACCCTCTCGTCTCGATCGCGAGCTTACCCATGGGTTCGATTCCTTCTCTCGGTGTTGCGAACGGATTGGTTGAGGCTAGTCAAGTTTGACTACTTGGCCAGAGTACACGCGGAGGAAACATCTAGTCAAGGTTGATTAGAAGCGCATCTTGAGGTGATCGGACACCGTTCGCCACGAACCCGGATCATCGGCCATGATGTAGGCGCCCTCAGACAGTCGTTTGCTCAGGCTCTTCGCCCACTCCAGTTCGGTGCGTGCGTGTCCCGCCCACAGTTCGGCCTGATCGCGGACGTGCTCGGGGGTGTCCCGATTGGGGTGCTCCCGCCACTTGACCTTGCACTACGAGCTCCGCTTGCGCGCCCGCCAGGTGGTGTCAACTCCCACCAACACTAAGCTGCCATCCTGGTCCGGGTGGTGTCAGCACTGACCTACAAACGGTGCTGGTGGAGACCTCCAAACTCATCTCAGTGAGAGCGAGCCGGGTGCTCATCGCCCCTGCGAGGGGTCTCAACAGACGTTCTTCGACCTTGCCCCGCTCATTGACGGCAAGTGCTCATCGCCCCTGCGAGGGGTCTCAACTTCGACCAGTGGGCTTGATCCGGTTTGACGGACATCCGAGATCAGGGGCTCGTCCCCGGAAGGATGTCCATGATGGAGAGCATGGGGAAGAAGAAGCCGCGTCC